>NZ_CANMGY010000005.1 GCF_947497555.1 uncultured Umboniibacter sp. | reverse complement strand
GTGGGCGTAGCTCAGTTGGTAGAGCCCCAGGTTGTGATCCTGGTTGTCGTGGGTTCGAGCCCCATCGTCCACCCCATATTTTAAACCACCAGTTATGGTGGGCGTAGCTCAGTTGGTAGAGCCCCAGGTTGTGATCCTGGTTGTCGTGGGTTCGAGCCCCATCGTCCACCCCATTTTATCCAGCTTCTTCGCTATTCTATTTACTTCTCGCATCAAGCTATTTACAGCGTGTATTCCTATGCCGCTCAAACTATTGCTTTTCACTAGTCATCGTTCGCGTTGTCGGGTTGACATTCCATACTACCCATTGCCAATGTCTGGAATCAGCGCAAAAAAAAGGGCGCCCTAAGGCACCCCGTTTCAGCTTCGAAAAAGCTATTCCTTTCCGAAAACGTTGTTTTCCTGCTCTTGGACGCGAATGAAGGTAGTTCGCTTAGAGAGCTCTTTCAGTTGCGAAGCACCAACGTAGGTGCAGGTTGAGCGGACGCCACCGAGTATATCGCTAATCGTATTAACGACTGGGCCGCGATAAGGTACTTCTACCGTTTTACCTTCGGAGGCTCGATAATTCGCTACACCGCCCGAGTGCTTGTCCATTGCGGTAGATGACGACATGCCATAGAACTGACGATATACCTTGCCATCGCGTTCGACGGTCTTACCACCAGACTCATCGTGCCCAGCGAACATGCCGCCGATCATGACGAAGTCAGCACCTGCGCCAAACGCCTTTGCTACATCGCCAGCACATGAACAACCACCGTCGGAAACCACATGGCCACTAAGACCGTGTGCTGCATCGGCAGATTCAATAGTGGCAGAAAGCTGCGGATAGCCGACACCCGTTTTTACGCGAGTTGTACAGACTGAACCAGGACCGATACCAACTTTAATAATGTCAGCTCCGCAAAGGAGTAACTCTTCAACCATTTCTCCGGTTACCACGTTACCCGCCATAATGATCTTGTCGGTAAATGCAGTACGCGCTCGACGAACGAAATCAGCGAAGTGTTCAGAGTAACCATTAGCGACGTCAATGCAGATAAAGCGAAGTTGTGGATTAGTAGCAATGACCGAAGAGATCTTCTCGAAATCACTTTCTGAAGTGCCAGTGCTAATCATAATATGATCGAAAATCGACGGGTCAGCTGACGCTAGGAAGTGGTTCCATTCGTCGATAGTGTAATGCTTGTGAACCGCTGTCAGGCATTTGTGCTTGGCAAGTTCGGTGGCCATCTCAAACGTTCCTACGGTGTCCATATTCGCCGCAACTAGCGGTACACCAGTCCAAGTTTGGCCGCTGTTACGGAATGTGTAGGTGCGCTCCAGGCTAACCTGCGAACGGCTCTTAAGCGTCGAACGCTTCGGACGGATGAGTACGTCTTTGAACCCAAGTTTAATGTCATTCTCTACGTGCATGATCGTTCTCTCAATAAGTTAAGTCATGATCGTATAAGCTCTTGGGCCGGCGGAAGTCGCCGAAAATGGCAAGCTTGGGCTCATACGCGCGGATTATTATAAATTAGTGAGTGATGTTCAATAGTTAATTCTTAGTAGCTTAGTCGAAGTAGGCATAATCGCTAACAAAGTGTTGTGTGTGAGCGTTTATGCGGGAACTACTGAGGCGCGAAGGGTGACGACTCTCGTAAAGTTGATCCTTAGCATAACTCTTAGGGATTTATATAATGAAAAAGCTGTTTGCAGTGATAAGTATGTTGTTAGTGTCGAATTTGGCGATGTCACAGGATCGATTTGCAGATGTCGAGTTAAGTTTTAGCCAAGTAAAAGATAATATTTGGGTTCTTTTTGGTGCAGGTGGAAACATTGGATTGAGCTTCGGGGATGATGGGGTTGTCGTTATTGATACTCAGTTCTCTGAATTATCCGAACGTCACTACGCAGCAATTGAAGCTGAGTTCCCAGGCTACGATACGACTTTAGTTTTAAATACTCACTACCATGGTGATCACGCTGGCGGTAACCCGTTTTGGGAAGCTCATGCACACATCCTCTCGCATAATAACGTCCGTACTCGTTTAGAGGCGGCGGATAAGCCAGGCTTACCCAGCCTCACTTATTCCTCGGCAATGGAGGTCTATTTGAATGGTCAGCACATTTCACTCGTTCATCCAGGTCCAGCGCATACGGATGGTGATACCATCGTAATTTGGAACGATCTTAATGTGGTTCATACTGGCGATCTATTCTTCAAAGACCGCTTTCCCTACGTTGATCTTGATAGCGGTGGGAGTGTTCAAGGCTACTATGATGCCGTTACCGCAATGATTACTAACATGGATGCTGAAACTAAAATCATTCCAGGGCACGGCGACCTAGCAACCTTAGCAGACTATCAAAATTTCCAAATGATGCTGGGTGATTCCATCGCTTGGATGACTGCCGCAAAGGCAGACGGTAAGACGTTAGAACAGTTGATCGACGAAGATGTTCCCGCTAAGTGGAGCGACTGGGGTTGGCAATTCATTAGTAATGAACGTTGGATTACCACGCTCTATAACGATATCAACGAGTAGTTAGAAGTCCCCGCAAAGCGCGTTATAATGAATAGCTGATTATTAGGAGCTTTTATGGCGCGCTTTCGTTGTCCCATCTGTCAACAGGCCTTGCAGGTTGATACTACCCCTGTTCACTGTGCCAACGGCCATTGCTTTGATCGTGCTAAACAGGGTTATCTAAACCTCCTACCAGTTCAGAATAAACGTTCAAAGAATCCAGGTGACTCCAAGGAAATGGTGAAAGCGCGCCGTGAATGGTTATCGCTTGGTCTTTACGAGCCAATTGTTGCGGGTATTGCGCAATTGTTAGACGGAATTTCTGCCAACGTGCTTGATGCAGGCTGTGGAGAGGGCTACTACACCAATGCGCTAGCTCAATACTGTGGTGAAATATGTGGTAGTGATATCTCCAAAGAGGCGGTTTTGTCGGCGGCGCGGCAATACTCTGGCGTAGAATTCACGGTCGCTTCCAATCGGGATCTTCCGTACCAAGATCAACAGTTTTCTGCGGTACTGTCGCTCTTTGGCTTTCCCGTTGAAGCGGAGTTTAGTCGCGTGCTTCAACCCGGCGGACGAATTATTACGGTAGACCCAACGCGGGACCATCTTATTGAACTAAAAGAAGCGCTCTACACAGAGATCAAAGCCGCCTCTATTCCATCCTTAGCAAACTGTACCTTGGAATGCGAAATTCCAATTGAGTTCGAGCTGCAAATAGATCATGCAGAGATGATACAGAAGCTGCTGGCTATGACGCCCCACTATTATCGAGCCCCGAAGGATAAGCTCGCCATGCTGCTTGATGCACCGCCTAGGCGCGTCACAGTTTCGGTGGTTGGGCGTATCTGGTCGCCCACACTATAATAACCCTAGGATAGCGCGGTTTTTGCGCTCAAGTGTTACTTGGGTGACAAAGGCTATTGCGTTGACCGTGGTAGTTTTTGCTTATTCAATTTTATTGGGAATAGTGCCTAATGGTCCAAGCAAAAAAATATAAAACAGATGTGCTAATTGTCGGGGCAGGTATCTCCGGTATTGCTTCTGCTTATCATTTGAAAGAGAAGTGCCCAAACCACGATTTTATGATCCTAGAGGGTATGGATAGCTATGGCGGTACTTGGCTAACCCATAAGTACCCCGGCGTGCGTTCTGACAGCGACCTTTACACCTTCGGCTATAGTTTTAAGCCTTGGACGGGCGTACCTATTGCCTCAGCCAAAGAAATTCTTAATTACATGGGCGAGGTGATCACTGAAAGTAAACTGAATGATCAGCTCTACTTCAATCATAAGATTGCCAGTGCGGACTGGCAGGCGGCAAAGAAATGCTGGGTAATCAAAGGCGTATTTGGTCCCGAGAACCAGCCGTTTGTATTGGAAACGAATGTACTTTGGATGGCCGCCGGCTACTACGATCATAAAACACCATATACCCCTGAATTCCCGGGAATGAGTGACTTTGATGGTGAGATTATCCACCCGCAGCACTGGCCAGAGGATCTAGACTATAGCGATAAGCAGGTTGTGGTCATTGGTTCGGGAGCCACGGCAGCGACAATCATCCCAGCCATGGCCGGGGACACTAAGCACATTACCATGTTGCAGCGTTCGCCAACCTATTTCGTGCCGTTGGAGAATAAGAACGAATTAGCGGATACGCTTCGTCAAATTGATGTACCTGAAGCGTTAGTTCACGATATTGTTCGTAAGAAGATTTTATTCGACGCCAAGCAAATTCACGAAGCTTCGAATGCCTATCCAGATATTGTTAAAGCCGAGCTATTGAAGACTGTTCGTGGCTTTCTGGGTGAGGAGTTTGACATCGAGAAGCACTTTACGCCGAGCTACCGACCTTGGCAGCAGCGAATTGCCTGTGTGCCTAATGGTGATCTCTTCGCGGGTATTAACACCGGTAAGGCTTCGGTTGTGACCGATCAGATCGATCGTTTTGTCAGCAATGGAATATTACTCAAGAGTGGCGAGGTACTCGAAGCAGACATCATTGTTACCGCTACTGGCTTTAACTTAGCAATGGTCGGCGGTGTGCAAGTCAGCTTAGAGGGCGAACCCGTTGATTTTGCCTCAATGACCACCTATCGCGGAGTGTTGTTTTCGGGGATGCCTAACTTCATTAACATCTTTGGTTATCTTCGAACTAGCTGGACAATGCGAGCGGAGTTAGTTGCTGAGTATGTATGTAGGTTACTGAACCACATGGACGAGAAGGGTGTTAGTGTGGTGACGCCAGAACTTCGCGTCTCCGATGCAGATATGGAGCGTAAGCCTTTCATTTCCCCTGATGACTTCAATCCGGGTTATTTGCAGCGTGCCGGACACCTTATGCCGAAGCAGGGAGATCGCTCGCCATGGCAGTTCAGTCAAGACTACTACAGCGAAGTTTCAGAGCTTCCAGCGGCTAGCCTCGATGACGATGTACTAAAGTACAGCTAAACGCTTTATAGATTAGTGAGCCGCGCAGTGCCTTAATACGGCGCTATCATCTTGCTCTAGGGCAGAAATAGCTTAAGAGTTGTTGGTTGGCTCAAGTTTAGACAAAGCAAAAAAAAGGAGCCTTTCGGCTCCTTTTTTGTTCAGAGTGATTAAGCTTTTACTTCATCAATCTGAACTGCCGCGATGCGTTTGCCATCAGCAGCTGCTTTTTGGAAGCTTTCGATTTGATCGAAGTTCATGTAGCGGTAGATCTCAGCACCCATCGAATCAAGCTTACCTGCGTACTCATTGTACTCAGCTGGCGTAGGCAGGCGGCCAAGAATGGCGCCTACAGAAGCGAGTTCGGCTGAGGTTAGGTAAACATTAGCACCATCACCTAAACGGTTCGGGAAGTTACGGGTAGAGGTTGATAGAACAGTCGTTCCAGCGCCTACACGTGCTTGGTTACCCATGCATAATGAACAGCCCGGCATTTCAGTACGAGCGCCAGCACGACCAAAGATGTTGTAGTAACCCTCTTCCATCAAGGTGTGCTCATCCATGCGGGTTGGCGGTGATAGCCATAGACGAGTTGCAACAGAACCTTGCTGTTCGTCTAGTAGCTTACCAGCGGCGCGGAAGTGACCGATGTTAGTCATACATGAACCGATGAATACTTCGTCAACCTTGTCACCTTCAACAGAAGAAAGTAGACGCGCGTCATCGGGATCATTTGGTGCACAAACAATCGGCTCAGTAACTTCAGCAAGATCAATTTCGATCACTGCAGTGTACTCAGCATCGGCATCAGCTTTCATCAAACTTGGGTTAGCAAGCCACTCTTCCATCGCACGGGCACGACGCTCTAAGGTACGCGCATCGCCGTAGCCTTGGGCAATCATCCAGCGAAGCATGGTGATGTTAGAGGTCAGGTACTCAGCAACTGAATCTTCGTCAAGAGCGATGGTACAGCCAGCAGCTGAACGCTCTGCAGAGGCATCAGAAAGCTCGAACGCCTGCTCAACGGTAAGACCTTTTAGGCCTTCAATTTCTAGGACACGACCAGAGAAGATGTTTTTCTTACCCTTCTTCTCAACGGTTAGTAGACCTTCCTGGATAGCGTAGTAAGGAATCGCGTGGACCAAGTCACGAAGCGTGATACCGGGCTGCATTTCACCTTTGAAGCGAACCAATACCGATTCCGGCATATCAAGTGGCATAACACCCGTTGCAGCAGCGAATGCTACCAAGCCAGAACCCGCTGGGAATGAAATACCCATTGGGAAACGGGTGTGAGAGTCACCACCAGTGCCCACGGTGTCCGGAAGTAGCATGCGGTTCAACCAAGAGTGAATGATACCGTCTCCTGGACGAAGTGAAACGCCGCCACGGTTAATCATAAAGTCTGGAAGTGTATGCTGAGTATCAATATCAACTGGCTTTGGGTAAGCCGCGGTGTGACAGAATGACTGCATCACGAGGTCAGCGGAGAAACCTAGACAGGCAAGATCCTTTAGTTCATCGCGCGTCATAGGGCCCGTAGTATCCTGAGAGCCTACCGTTGTCATTTTTGGTTCAACGTAAGTTCCCGGGCGAACACCTTCAACGCCACAGGCTTTACCGACCATCTTCTGACCAAGCGTATAACCAGCTTTAGTCGCTACTGGCTCAGAAGGAACACGGAATACGGTAGAAGGCGCTAGTCCTAGACTTTCGCGAGCACGACCCGTTAAACCACGACCAATAATTAGGTTGATACGACCGCCAGCCTGAACTTCGTCCAGAATAACGTCGGACTTGAGTTCGAAGCTAGATAGCTCTTCACCCGTTTCGGCATTGAGAATTTTGCCGTCGTAAGGGCGAATCTCAATCACGTCACCCATTGCAAGCTTATCAACTGGCGCTTCGAATACGAGTGCACCAGCATCTTCCATGGTATTGAAGAAGATCGGCGCAACCTTACCGCCAATACAGATCCCGCCGCCACGTTTGTTCGGCGTTCCTGGAATGTCGTCACCGGTGTACCACAGTACAGAGTTGGTAGCTGACTTACGCGATGAGCCCGTACCAACAACATCACCAACGAAGGCAACTGGGTGACCTTTCTTGTTAAGCTCTTCAATCTGTTCTTTGGCGTTGTGAATACCTTCGCGAGCAACTTTGTACATTGCCAGTGCGTGCAACGGGATATCAGGGCGAGACCATGCGTCCGGCGCTGGCGAAAGATCGTCGGTGTTAGTTTCACCAGTTACTTTGAATACCGTCACTTTAGCGGACTCGGCTACTGCCTCGCGGTTAGTGAACCATTCTGCGTTGGCCCATGATTCCATTACCGACTGCGCTACGGCATTGCCAGCTTTTGCTTTGGCTTCAACATCGTAGAAGGCATCGAACATTAGCAGAGTATGCTTCAGTTCTTCACCTGCAGCTTCGGCAAGATCGCTGTTGTCGAGCTGAGCAACTAAAGTCTCGATGTTGTAACCGCCGTGCATGTTACCAAGCAGTTTAACGGCATCGGCTTTAGTGATAACCGGCGAGTTAGCTTCGTCATTAATGATTGCAGTCAAGAAACCTGCCTTAACGTAAGCAGCCTCATCAACACCTGGCGGCACGCGCTCGCTGATTAATTCAACGAGAGTAGCTTCTTCACCAGCCGGTGGGTTTTTTAGTAGCTCAACCAACTCAGCAACTTGCTGTGGGTTAAGCGGGAGAGGTGGGATACCTTGCTCAGCACGTTCTGCAACGTGTTTACGATACGCTTCAAGCACGACTAATTCCTCTAAAGTGAAACGAAACCCCAATGGCCTCGTTGTTAGTCTAATTTTTAGTGGCGCTATTCTAATGAATTCTGCGCCTTAAGTTAAGCGGCCTAGGGCGTTAAATAGCTAGGTTGCTTAGTAATTGTTAATAATCATAGAACTGATGGGGGATTCCTGCACTATTCACAGCGATTATAAGCGGGATAAAACTTCTACTTAGCGGGACAAAGCGTCTATTTGGCAGCTAAATAGCGATGGACTCGAAGCATTGGAATGAGCGGCACACTGTCAATGCGTTGATCACTGCGAGATTTTCGTGGTGTTTTTTCGTCGGAGGCCGGAAGTGGTTTAATCAAGGGAAGGAAATCTTGCGCCGTTAAAAAAATGGGGGTAGAGCAGTTGAAGGCGGTCATCTCGCCGTTACCGAGGCGAACGTTAGCGCGTATCAGCGGTGCCTGTTTCTGCACGATGCAGAGTTCTGTGGTTGAGCTAATTCCCGCTAAGGTGCTCCACGCCTGCTGGATATCTACACCCTGACGATCAAGTCTTTCAAGGCGATCAACTACCTGTTGGTAATCCACCCGTTTAATGGAACGCCCGTTCTTGTACCAAGCGTAACTAACGCTCTTCACCGGCTGGTCAATGACGCGAACGCGGCGCCAACAGGCTTTCAGATTTAACCGACCGTGGGCCGAATCGGCGAGGGATTGGCGAGCATCAGAGTGGGTGGCAAAAATGGATCGCTGCCAGGACCTTGTTTCTTTTGGATATTGCGCACGATAGTTCGCAATGAGTGCCTTAAAACGGTCTTTGGACTCGTTTAGCGCCACGATCTCGGCGTTATTAGCACCACATATCACCCCGCAACACTGACTCGTTGCGCGTCCGTCGTCGCCGTCGCGATAGAAATAATCGCTTAAACTAGAAGCTAAACTACAGAGATAGGGTTCGTCTTGCTGCCAACAACTTTCGGGTGATAGTTGCTTAACAATCGCCGTGCTTTGCGAGGCAAGCTGGTCGAAAGCGCTGATGAGTTTGCTTGGGTTAAAGGTCTCGGTCATTTTCTTAGTCTACGTGGCGCGAGGTTGATGACGCAAGGGGTAGGCGGAACCCGCGCTCGCAATCTAGTTAACGGGCGATATAATAGCCCCATTCGGAAACAGATGACTGGAGCAGTTTGTGTCAAAAGACGTTGATTTAACGCCTATTAAGGCTTTTTTAGGTTGTGAAACACCTGACGAGTGGGTTTCGGTAGCTTTAAACAACCAAGATATTATGCTAATTGACCACGCTAACTGCGAAAAGAAAGCTGCAAAGACCGCGCTTCATCTCATTTTTCGCTATATCGAGCACAGTGATCTGCTTTACAAAATGTCGCGACTTGCGCGCGAAGAGTTACGGCATTTCGAGCAGGTAATGTCGATCATGAAAAAGCGCTCGGTTGCGTATGAGTATGTGAGTGCTAGTCGTTACGCCGCGAAGATGATGGCTTCAGTGCGTAAAGAAGAACCTGCGAGGCTTATCGATACGCTGATTATTGGCGCATTTATCGAGTGCCGTAGTTGTGAACGCTTCGCCAAGCTAGCGCCATTCCTCGACACCGAATTAGGGCAGTTCTATACCTCGTTGCTGCGCTCGGAAAGTCGTCATTTCATGGATTACATCGAATTAGCCGAAACCCTCGCGGGTGAGCCCATTGATCAACGAGTTTCGTACTTTCGTGAATTAGAGGCTAAGCTAATAATCAGTCGCGATGAAGAATTCCGCTTTCACTCGGGATTACCAAGCGACGAACTATTTAAAACAGGCTCAAGCTAACATTAACTCTCTTGGAGTAACTGATGAAGATTTTCGCGCGTTTAATTGCTATTAGTTGGTTATTAGTGGCGACCATGTCGTACGCTGAAGAGTCACCGATTGGTTATTGGAATACCGTTGACGATTCATCCGGTGAAATCAAATCTACTGTCGAACTCTATATGGAAGGAGATCTACTCTACGGCCGTATCGTTGAACTCACCAATCCTGAAGTGCCGGATCCCATCTGTGAGAAGTGTACGGGAGAAAAGCAGAATCAACCGGTGATTGGCTTGACGATTATCGAAGGGCTGAGTTTCGATGGTGACCATTGGGCTGATGGCGTAATTTTAGATCCAGAAAATGGTGAGACTTACGACTGTGTAATCTGGCGCGAAGGTAAAAAGCTTATGGTTCGAGGTTATGTTGGCTTCTTTTACCGAACCCAGTCTTGGGTACTCAGCGAGGAGACTCGCGACTAGTCAATCATCTTAGATTCCGTTAATCTGTCCTCATACTAAAGAGGGATTTAAGATGAAACATTGTCACGAGCTAGATGTCGAAATCCACGGTCATGATCTGCAGATAGTAGAAGTTACCTTAGATCCTTCTGAGACGGTTGTGGCCGAAGCTGGCGCCATGAATTACATGGAGGCGGGCATCGAGTTTAACACGCGGATGGGTGACGGCTCGGAACCCAACCAGACTATGATGGGATCGCTATTTAATGCGGGGAAGCGCCTGTTAACTGGTGAATCTCTGTTCACTACTCATTTCACTAATCAGGCTTCTAAACCGGCAACGATTGCTTTTGGAGCTCCATTCCCGGGTTCAATTATTGCTCTCGATCTTGCCGAATATGGTGAGCAGGTGACCTGTCAAAAGGACGCATTTTTGTGCGCCGCGCTGGGAACTAAGATCGATATCGCCTTTAACCGAAAGATCGGTTCGGGCTTGTTCGGCGGGGAAGGTTTCATCCTACAAAAACTCTCGGGTGACGGAATTACTTGCCTCCACGCCGGTGGTACGGTTGTTAAAAAAGAACTTCACGGTGAAACGTTACGTGTTGATACCGGCTGCTTAGTTGCCTTTACTCAAGGGATTGACTATGACATCAAACTAGCAGGTGGTCTTAAGACAATGATGTTTGGCGGTGAAGGAATTGCCTTAGCAACGTTATCCGGTCATGGGACGGTATGGTTGCAGAGTCTACCCTTCTCACGTTTAGCTAATCGAGTCTTATCGGCGGCAAGTTCACACGGTGGTCGAGACCAAGGTGAAGGTTCTGTTCTAGGTGGCTTAGGGCGTTTACTTGATGGACGCTAAAGCTCTAAAAACTAAACCTTCCAAAGGTTTATGGGTCGCCAAAATTTTGGGCGGCCTCTTTGTGTTGTTGCTCGCGACAGAACAATTTCTTTTCTTTGTGGGTAGTCAGGATTTTCAGCCGCAAGTATTTCGCGCGAAAGCACAGCAGTACGATGTTGAGATTATTCGTGATGGTGTTGGGGTGCCACATATATACGGTGCGAATGATTTCGATGTATCGTTTGGCCTAGGCTATGCGCAAGCTCAAGATCGGCTTGAGGATATCGAGGAAGCGATTATTATGTATCGCGGTCAATCCGCGGAATTTAACGGTTCGGAGGGCTTAACCGCTGATTACCTAATTCGTCTGTTAGGCGTTTGGGAGCCATTAGAATCGGGTTATGTTGAGTCACAGTTGCCCGTTGAGACGCTGGCACTATTGCAGGCCTATGTCGATGGTGTTAATGCCTATGCCGGCACCGATGTAAAACGCGCTACTCCTGAGCTTTACCCCATTACTCGCCGTGATCTTCTGGCAGGATTTCATCTCCAGCACTTATTTTTCTATGGGTTCGATGAGCAGTTAAAAACGAAAATAGCTGCGCAGACAAACGCCAGTGGCGTGGCCCAATTACAACAGCATCATTTACCCATCGGCTCAAATGCCATAGCGATTGCTCCGCAGCGAACCGAAACCAACTCCACGCTGCTATTGTGGAACTCACACCAACCACTCCGAGGCCCATTGGCGTGGTACGAGGCACACATCGAAAGCGCCACGGGCTGGCAGTTCTATGGAGGTTTCTTCCCTGGAAGCCCAGTGCCATTTATCGGCTTTAATAACAAGTTGGGTTGGGGAGTTACCGTTAACAAACCGAATCTGTTGGATGTGTTTGAACTGCCACAGTCTGAGGTTGAAAGCTACGGTTGCGCCGTTGGATTCAAGATTTATAGAGCCCTACGAGTTCCTTTACCTTTGAGCTGCTATCGTGATGGTGAAGGGCGGCCTGTGCTAGAGCAGGGCGGTCGTTATTTTCAGCTTCGCTATGCCGGCGCTGGAGAATATCGTCAGATTGATCAGTGGTACCAGCTTTCTCAGGCCGATTCGGTGGCTCAATGGCGCAGTATTTTTGCTGAGAATCATCTATCGAGTTTTGCCTTCATCGCTGCCGATGCAACGGGAGATATTCACTACCGTCATAATGCACTAATGCCGAATCGCAGCGCAGGTGAATTGTGGACGGAGTATCTGCCTGCAGACTCGGTTCCCGAGCTTTCGAACCCAAATTCAGGGGTCTTAGTGGCCACCAACCAAACTCCCTGGGCGGTAAGTCAGCTAAACGACTCGCTCACTGTGGTTCAAGCGCTCGATTATGAACAGCAAATTAATAACCGTGCTCTACGGGCACATGAGCTATTAGGTGGTAATCAAACGCTGAGTTTTGATGAGCTCGTTACTGCTAAGTACGACGTAAAATTCAGTCCGGAATCTCTGCAGGTCAGCTATCTTCGCTCGGGGTTAGAAGAGGGCCTTCCCGAGTACTTGTTGGAGGCTTCGGAGGTGTTGAAAGCCTGGGACTTCAGCGCAGATCAAGCGAACCGAGGTGCAGCGCTGGGTGTTTGTCTGCTCGAAGCTGTGGATAGTCAAGTCGGTGTTATTAAGACTCCATTCGTGGAGCAGTTGGCTTTCTGTAACGATCTTTTGCGAACTAAGCTTGGTACCTTGACCCCCCGTTGGGGACAGATAAACCGTTTAGTTGATGGCGGTAATTTCTGGGGAGTTAGCGGTGCTCCGGATACTCTCAGAGCAATGCATGCGGACCACGATGATTTTGAGACCTATGGACTTCGTAGAGTTGTTGCCGGAGATGGACTTCACGGTATAGTAGAATGGCGTGATGGCGCGTTATATCGGGCGGAAGTCATTTCACCTTATGGACAAAGTATTGCGAGATTAACACCGTTCCGAACAGATCAAACGGCAATGTTCATTAACGGACAACTAAGACCCGCTTTGATCGATCGCGCGGAGATTGAGCGTCAAGCAACACAGATTATACTTCCCAAAACCTATTATTAAGGAAATACGATGGCAATTGTTAAATTAGGTGATGCAGCGTTTCATACCATTGGCGAGCTTCCAACTGCTGGCTCAGCCGTTCCCGATTTCACCTTAACGGGTGTTGACTTGGGAGATATCCGACTAGCGGATTACCGTGGTGAATCGATTGTGTTGAATATCTTCCCGAGTATCGATACACCTACCTGCCAAATGTCAGTTCGCGAATTCAATAAAAGAGCAAGTGAACTCTCGACGGCTAGGGTGCTTTGCGTAGCAATGGATCTCCCCTTTGCATTTGCTCGATTTTGTGGCGCAGAGGGGCTGGAAAATGTAGTCAGCGCAAGTGGTTTTCGTTCGAGTTTTGGTGATGCGTTCGGCGTAACCATGACTGACGGTCCGTTGCGAGGTCTATATGCTCGAGCGGTTGTGGTAGTGAATCCAGAAGGACTGGTTACTCACACTGAATTAGTTGAGTCAGTGGGCTCTGAACCTAATTACGATCTGGCGCTTAGCGCAATTAAATAGGTAACCCAAGAATAATGGAAGAATCGACTGAAGCACCCACACCAATCATTGAAGCGTACGATATTGGCCTATTGTTCGAACGAATAGCAGCCTCACCCGCCGAGTTTTGGCAGAAAGTTGCGGTGATCGTTACGGCTACCCTCGTTCTGCTGTATGTGGTGGACCAGATTTTTAAGTTTCTCGAAAAACACCCAAGTGGCGATATCTTGGACGCCGTATGGTTCTCCCTGCGCCGTCCGTCGGCATTCCTGGTGATTATTGCTGGGCTTTATTCCTTAGCAAAGATCGAACAGTTTGGTTTTAATCGAGGCTATCCGCTAGGCGTTGTGAGTTTATTAAAGCTCTCTGCCGCCTGGGTTTATGCATGGGTAATGTTCCGCTTTGGACGAAGATTGCAGTTAAATATCTCCACGGATAGATTTCATCCTGCACGGGTCGATTTAGGCACTGCTGATTCACTCCGGACTCTAATTCGTCTGTTTGCCGTAAGCTGTGCAGTTCTCTACACCTTAGACACGCTGGGCTTCAATCTTTCCAGTCTGCTGGCTTTTGGTTCTGTCAGTGGATTAGTGGCAGGCTTAGCGGCGAAGGATCTGGTCGCCAATTTCGCTGGTTCCATTATGATTCGGATGGATCGCCCTTTCGTTGTCGGCGAGTGGATTCGCTCGCCTGATCAGGAGATAGAGGGCACGGTTGAAGAAATCGGTGTGCGGGTGACGCGAATTCGAACCTTTGACCAGCGTCCTCTCTATGTACCGAATTCTACCTTTACCAGAATTTCAGTGGAAACACCGTCGCGAATGTTAAACCGACGAATTAAGGAAACGATAGGCGTTCGTTATGACGACGCCGCGGTGGTAAAAAATATCATCGATGAGGTTAGAGAGATGCTAAACAATCACGATGCGATTGATAAGAATCGAACGCTAATGGTTAACTTACTAAGCTTCGGCCCATCTGCATTAGAATTCTTTATTTATACATTTACCCGCACCACCGACTGGGCGACATATCACGAGGTCAAAGAAGATGTGTTAATTAAGGTGATGAATATTGTAGCGTCACACAACGCTGAAATTGCTTTCCCTACACAAACACTCAAAGTAGAAATGGAGCCTTCCGCAGAGGGTTAAGCCTCCTTGGTCAGCGTATTCGCATTACATTGGAGCTCGGCAAGCAAATTGTCGAGTTGCTTTCGTTTTGCTTCAGAGAGACTTGAGACCAGTTTGTCTTCGTAAGACTGTGCGACCGGCACGATATCGTTGTAGATTTCGATGCCTTTGTTAGTGAGTGTGAGATAGGCCCGTCTTCGATCGACCGTACAGGGCTCACGCTCGATATAGCCCATCTGCACAAGACTGGCCACAGCTCGGCTTATTGCCACTTTATCCATCTGGGTAGTCGACGCTAAGTCAACCGCCGTTGAACGTGGTTTCTGTGCCAAGAGCGCGATGACTCGCCATCCTGAAATGCTCAAATTGAAACGCTCCGCATAGTATTCCGAAATCGCATTGGAGACGACATTCGATAGCACTGAAAGGCGGTAGGGTAGAAATTGGGCCAGTTCCATGTTCGAATTCCTTGATGATGAGCAGTTTATCTAATTGTTATGACTCAGTTATATCACAGCTGATTTTAAGTCAGAAATAGCGTTATCGATTCGAGTTAATAACTTTTTGTCCTGTATCCCGAGTAGTTGCTCCGTTGAATCCATAACGAAATAGTTAGGCTGAGGCGTGTCGATTCTATAACGAGTACGTAAAATCGTTTCAATATCGAATGGCTGGTGACTGACTAACGAGAGGTCTAAGGAATGAGTTATCTCCTTTGGAGAACTTAGAATACCCCCACCAAATATTTTGGTGTTGCCGTCCTCACGGATTAATCCAAATTCAATGGTAAACCAATATATTCTTGCTAACGCAACCTGTTGTTCGTGATTACATTGAACACCGAGCTTGCCAATCCAGTGCGTAAATGTGGAAAATTCGGGGTTACAGAGAATTGGACAATGGCCCATAACCTCATGGAAGAGATCAGGTTCTGGCAGGTATTCAAGCTGATCAGGACGGCGCATGAAGGTAGCGGCTGGGAATTTCTGCTCGGCAAGGAGTCCAAAAAAGCGCTTGAAATTGATAAGGGCATCAACCGGTTCTAGTTGCCAACCAGTTTTCGCCAATAACACACTGTTAACTTCAGGTAACTGAGCGGGGCCATCTTCTGAAAGGCCTAAAGTTTTCATTCCCGTTAGATACGAAGTACAGGCGTGTTGCTGCGCAAGCGGCTGCTGCCAGTTGAAGAGGTGTTTCCAAGTCTCACCATCTTCCTTTGAGTAGGGTACATAACCCTTTTCATCAACGGGTATGGCAGTGTAGGCGCTATTCTTCATCGTGAATGTCCTATAGATATCGTTGTTATTTTGGTTTCAAGTGTAACTATTAGCTTGAGGGAAAGCAAACGATGACGGAGCAACAGATGAATCGTTATTAGAATGTTGCCTAACGAGGCGTATTAGGCGACTATTAGCGTAATTACTTTTAGTTACGTGAGGAGAATGAAATGGCGGAATTACGTCGCGAAGTCAAGCCGGTGGAGATTAATTACCTCTGTGACAAATGCGAAAAGGGGATGGTGATTAAGTTAGAGCGGGATGTGACTGACGATAAGAACCATCAGTGCGTAATCTGTGGTGAAGGTTATCATTTTAATGGAAATGGCTATCCGCGGATAGTCTACACACCAGTTGAATCCTAAGCGCTGTTTAGAGGCTTAGTCCGCTGAATATCTTCGCGCCTTGTCAAGGGGGCGGATGGGCAACTCAATCGTCACTTCGGTTTCACCTCGATCATTAAGACCTATACGGATAGAGCCGCCGTGGCGATTTTCGATGATGTGAAAACAAAGGCTTAAACCCAATCCATATCCAGACCCCGCCTCTTTTGTGGTGAAGAATGGGGCAAAGACCTGCTCTGCCACGTTTGGGTCAATCGGCTCACCGTTATTACTAATTGTCAAAATCTGATAACCATCGGCCTGTGACTGGACGATGGTTATCTGGGGAATATCGCCACCCGCTGCGGCATCCCCCGCATTGCCTAAAATATTATCAACTACCTGACGTATCTCAATGGGATTGCACAAGACAGGTTCAAAACAGTTAGTACAGGGGATGAGTTCAACCTGGATCTTACTCTCAAGTCCGAATTCTGCAGCAGCAGAGTTGACAAGTTGGCAAACGTCAGTGGGTTCGATGGGTGTTGATGATGACCGGCCAAAAGTTAACATGTTGGCGACTAGGTCTGATAATCGCGTGGTGGCGCTAATAATATTTGCGGTAATAGGCTTGAGTTTTAGGCTATTGATAACGCTCGCGAAGTTGTCAGGTTTAATATCGTGAGCCAGTAATACTTCGTTAACCTTTGGGTTTTCAATATCTAACCGCTTTGCCAAGGTTGAGCAGGTAGTCGTCACAGCCATTAACGGGTTGTTGATTTCGTGGGCGATACCGGTAGTGAGGGTTTCAATCGTTGTCATCTGCGTAAAGAATTTCTCTCGGGCGAGTAAATCAAATTCCGCTGAGGCGTTAGTCAACGCAATGACGGCGCCACGTCGATTGTCTAAAACACTAATTTTCATCTTAGTTTCAAGCCATCCTAATTCAAGAAACTTTCCGACGTTTGGATGGGTTAATGAACGTTTACGAGCAATTAGCCTGTTAAAGTCTATATCGCTGTAGTCATCGAGGACCTTATCGATTAAGCGGTTGAAATTAATCTCCCCCGGTAGTTTAGGAATAGAAGGGAGTACCTTCTTAGCAATCTCGTTGCTATATAGAATATATCCGTGTGTATCGACGCAAAACATAGCAGCAGGAAGCTGGTCTAGTATAAGCTCTTGGGCACTTTGTTTGACGCTCGCGAAGGATTGGTGATCGGAGCTATCTGCGGTCGCATTACGATTTTGATAAAAAGCTCGGCAGATTAGTACACTAAAGACCGTTGACGACGCAATACAGATAACGGCGATGGCTAGGATATCCATCATAACTCCTATCAGCTATTCTGATTATTTTAATTATTGGAACATTGATGTCTTTAATCCATCTTAGAGAGGCCCTCACCAAAAAGCTACTGGTACGCGAATACAGCATGGACGCCTGTAAGTTCTATGTGGCCCACCTAGATGCTGTTAATCACCAATGGGGCGGTAACAAGCTCTTCAAACTTATTGGCTTTCTAGAAGAGGTCTCGATCGGAGATACGTTAGTTAGTTTTGGTGGGGAACATTCAAATCACCTCTACGCTTTGGCAGCGTTGGCTGATAGCTTTCGAATAGTGGTTTATATTCGTCGGTCCTACACCACGCAATCGAATGTCGATAGTAGAGTAGTAAGGCTGTTGAGAGAAAGCGGAGTTAGTTGCCATTATTTAGCTAGCAAAGATTATCAACGAGCACGTAACGATGAGGCGTACCGACAATCTTTAGGTCGAATTCATAACGCCTCATGCATTATCCCTGAAGGTGGGAATGGTGCTGAGGCCGAGTTCGGGTTGAGACTGTTAGCGACGAAATTGAACCATCAGTTTGTAGCGCCGACGGAATTTCACTTGGCCGCCGGTACGGGAACGACAGCGCGTTATTTGGCTAAGCATCTGAATGATCGCCATCGGCTAATGGTCACCCCGGTGGTCACCCCCTCGCAACTTGGTTTTGATGAGCTCGACAATGCCGAAATCGCTTGGTATCAACCCCGGAAACGCTTCGCGAAACTAAGGGCCGCCGATGAGCTAAGACTGGCCCACTGTGCAGACATAAAGCTATCTTTGGACCGTGTCTATAATATCCACGCACTAGAAACTCTGATGGCCTCAAATTTCAGGGGACCTAAATGTCTTGTCCATACGGGTGGAATGCGTTCGCAAATTGCTAACTTGTGATATGCTCATATAAAACTTAATAGGCTAGGAACAGCATGAAAATTGAGCGCGTGGGGATCTTAGGACATAAATATAACCCACAGGTTGCTGAGACAATGGTTTCGGTGGTCGATGTGCTAGTTAAGCGCGGCGTTAAGGTGCTTATTGATCGCTCTAATCCCTACGTTGAGCAGCTAAAAAACGTTGAGTTAGTAGGAATCGATGATATCGGTCAGCAAGCTAATCTGGTCATCGTGGTTGGCGGTGATGGCACGTTATTGGGTAGTGCGCGTAAATTAGCGGCTTATGATGTACCAATGTTAGGGGTCAATAGAGGAAAGCTCGGATTCTTAACAGATATTGTTCCTTCCGAAGTAGAGCCGAGTATCAGTCGGATATTGGATGGTAACTACTACGAGGAAAAGCGCTTTTTGCTGGATGCAACGCTCTATCGCAACGGTGTTGAGATTGCCAATTCGCAAGCGCTAAATGACGTGGTATTACACCCCGGTCAGTCTGTTCGAATGATCGAATTTGAAGTCTTCATAGACGGGCATTTTGTATATTCTCAGAGTTCCGATGGATTGATTCTGGCCACGCCAACGGGCTCAACTGCCTATAGTCTTTCTGCGGGTGGACCGCTACTTCATCCGAGTCTCAACGCCTTTGTAATGGTGCCGATGTTTCCTCATGGTCTGACTAATCGCCCGATTGTTGTACCAGGGACGAGTGAACTCCGCATTGTTATTGCTAAGCATAATCGGACGTATCCTCGCGTTACCTGTGATGGCCAGTCGCATGCTGCGACTCAACCTGGCGATGAGCTGATTGTTAAACAATATGAGAAACCATTAACACTGATACATCCGACGAATCATAATTTTTACCAGATCTGTCGCTCTAAGTTGGGCTGGGGGAGTAGGTTGGTGTGAGTACCGGATTCGACATCATCGGCGATATCCATGGTGAGTCTGAGAAACTCGAAGATTTACTATTGGCCTTGGGCTATCGCGAAGCGTCTGGGGTATTTCAACACCCAGAACGTAAAGCAATTTTTGTGGGCGACATCATCGATCGTGGCCCCAACGTCCGGCGGGTGGTCGAAATAGTTAGTCGTATGGTAGGGGCTGACCATGCGTTCTTAGTTTTAGGCAATCACGAACTTAATTTAATTAACTGGTTTCGACCACTAGGACTGTCTAATACCTTTGCTCATCCTCACAGTAAGGCGAACCAATTACAGCTTGCGGCTACGCTTGATGCATTTTCTGAAGACGAAGCGAAATCATTTGTCAGTTGGTTAAGCTACCAACCGCTTTTTTTAGAGTTTCCGAAGTTTCGTATTGCTCACGCCCTGTGGGATCAAAACTTTATTAGCCGCTTTATTGATACCTATGGAAGTTGCTGTTTGTCGCCTGACATTCTAAAGGATTCGGATCGCAACCCGTGGTTACTCCAGGGGTTAGATCGATTAACTCGAGGTTTAAATCTTCGCCTACCTGAAGGTTATTTTCTCTCTGGGAATGATGGCGTTTCTAGAAAGCGAATTCGTGCTAAATTCTGGGGTGAGCCGGCAACGAACTACGGCAATGTATTGCTGCAGCAACAGGCTTTACCACCAGAGCTTGCTGTTCGTGAACTGACAGCTATCCAGAAGCAACAGCTCTGTCTCTATAGTGAGAGGGAACGACCGTTGTTTGTTGGCCACTACTGGCAGAGTTTACCGGCAAACTTATTTAGTTCGAATATTGCCTGCGTTGATTTTTCCGTCGCCGGCGACGGACCATTGGTCGCCTACAGGCTTTATCATCAAGACACCGCACTTAATCCAGAACAATATTTTCACGTATAATTAGGACTCAATAGCTTGCGTTATCGTCACGACCGAATACGACTGTTTCGGTGCTCGGTAAGCTTCGTGAGTCTAAAAAAGATAGGAATCAACATGGAATACTCTGAAGCCATTCGCCAAATGCCTCGCCATCAGTACGATGCGTTAAAGTCTGCACTCGAAACGGGTAAGTGGCCCGATGGTAAAGCTATTAGTCCAGAGCAGCGCAAGCACTGCATGGCGGCCGTGATTGCCTACGGTGAGATGCATCTCCCTGAAGATGAACGCGTAGGTTATATCTACAACCCGAAGCACGATCATTGTGAAACGGGTGATGTGCAGCCATTGAAGTGGGATAAATAGGGTGCGGGGGTTAGCAACTAAATTAGGCGTTGAGTCGCCCGAGGGGCTAGCGCAATACACACTTCGTTTGGGTGATCAGCAGTTATCACTGAATGAGTTAATCGGTAGCTCGCTGTCGCTGCGTTTTCATGGAGAGATTCGCTGTGCTCACTGCGCGAAGGTCACTAAGAAAAGCTATTCGCAGGGGTATTGTTTCAACTGTATGCAGACGCTACCGCAGTGTGATAGTTGCATTATGAGTCCGGAGAAATGCCACCTTCATGTAGGAACCTGTCGGGATCCTGAGTGGGGAAAAGCGAATTGTGAGATCGACCACATTGTCTATTTAGCCAATTCATCGGGGCTTAAAATAGGTATTACTCGTCATACCCAAGTCCCAACACGCTGGCTTGATCAGGGTGCGGTGGCAGCGGTTCCCTTATATCGCGTTGCCACACGCAGGCTCTCTGGCCTAATCGAAACTCATGCGAAGGGCGCTGTAGCCGATAAAACAAATTGGCGCGCTATGCTCAAGAATGAGGTTCCAGAGATAGACTTAGCTCAAGAGGCCGTCGGAATGCAGAAGCGACTGGGTGAATATGTGGAGGATTTGCAATTCGCCTTCGGGCCGCAAGCCATCGTGCCGTTAGTCCCTTCTGTTTGGCGGACCAGCTACCCTGTCACTGAATATCCTACCAAGGTCGTATCATTAAATCTTGAAAAGCTGGGAGTGGTAGAGGGGAAGCTGATGGGCATCAAAGGACAATATCTGATTTTCGACACCGGTGTTATCAACCTAAGAAAATACACCGGTTACGACATTGAATGTAAGGTGAACTAAGACGCTATGAGTACACAACCCAGCACTATCTATCTGGCGGATTATCGCCCAGCGAACTTCAGTGTTTCCCACGTTGAATTAGATTTCAATATCCATTCAACGCAAACGCGTGTGGTGTCGACTATGACGATGCAGCGCCATCCGCAGGGAGAGCCGATCATTATCCTCAATGGGTTTGAGCTCACCTTGGTTGAGATTGAACTCAATGGCCGAGCTTTGTCTCAGGATGAGTATCAGCGTGACGAGGAATTACTGCGTATTCCCTGTGATGCCGCTGAGGTGACTGTTCGGGTGACCACTGAAATCAACCCGCTGGAGAATAAAGCGCTTGAGGGGCTCTACCGCAGTGCCTCCATGTTTTGTACTCAGTGCGAGGCAGAGGGTTTCCGACGCATCAGCTTATTCCCCGATCGCCCCGATGTATTAGCAACCTACCGTGTCCGTATAGAGGCTGATAAGGCTGAATGTCCGGTGCTTTTGAGCAACGGAAATTTGGAGTTGTCGGGTGACCTTGCAGATAATCGACACTTTAGTGTTTGGTATGATCCATTTCCAAAGCCGAGCTATTTATTTGCGCTAGTAGCGGGTGATCTTCAGGCCCAAAACGATGTTTTTGTTACCGCTAGCGGTCGTAAGGTCGACCTTCACCTGTATGTGGAGGCCAAGGATTTAGATAAATGTGATTTCGCGCTTGAGGCGCTTAAACGCTCCATGACCTGGGACGAAGAACGCTATGGTCGAGAGTACGACTTAGATCTGTTTAATATCGTCGCCGTTGATGATTTCAACATGGGGGCCATGGAAAACAAAAGTCTTAATATCTTCAATTCATCCTGCGTATTAGCAAAGCCAGAAACAACCACCGATCAGGCGTTTCAACGAATTGAAGGGATTGTTGCGCACGAGTACTTCCATAATTGGAGCGGCAATAGGGTAACCTGTCGTGACTGGTTTCAGTTGAGTTTGAAGGAAGGTTTCACGGTTTATCGCGATGCACAATTCTCTGCGGACATGGGTTCGGCAGCAGTGAAGCGAATAGAGGATGTTGCACTGTTGCGTGCGCGACAGTTTGCTGAGGACGCAGGCCCGTTGGCCCATCCAGTTCGCCCAGCCTCCTATATTGAGATTTCCAACTTCTACACGCTCACGGTGTACGAGAAAGGTGCTGAGGTGGTGCGGATGATCAATACTTTGATGGGTGATGAAGCCTTTCGTAAAGGTTCAGACCTCTACTTCGATCGTAATGATGGCAAGGCCGCGACAATCGAAGACTTTATTTCTGCCATGGCCGACGCAAGTGATCGCGATTTTAGTCAATTTATGCATTGGTATTCTCAGGCAGGCACGCCAGAAGTTAGCGTTACCGAGAAGTGGGACGAGACCTCAGGCTATTATGAGTTGACGTTTGAACAAGCCCTTCCGCTGGCGGGTGATCGAACGAAGTGGGAGCCACTGGTCATTCCTATTCGCTTAAGCCTACTAGGTGAGGCTGGCGCGTTGCCTATTGCTCAAGCCGGCTCGGAAAGCGCAGATAATACCGAGTGGGTGTATGAGTTTGACCAATATTCAGCCTCCGTAAAGTTTGGCCCCTTTAACGAGCGCCCCGTTCCTAGTTTACTCCGAGACTTTTCTGCTCCCGTTAAATTAGTTGATGAGCTTAGCGACGAGCAAAGGCGTTTTCTCATTGCTCGTGATACCGATGCGTATGTTCGCTGGGATAGTAGTCAGAAGCTGCTATTGGCCGAGATCGAGCGCGCTAAGTTAGCTGAGTATTCGCTGTGTCCGCTTCTTAGCGAGGCCTTACGAGCGGTATTAATGGATGAGAATGCCGATCCAGCGTTACGCGCTTATAGTCTGTCGCTGCCAAGTGACGCCCTTCTCCAGCAGGGCGAGGGCATAGATCCGTTAGCATTATTTGAGGCGAAGGGGCGTGTCAAGGCTGCGATAGCCAATGAACTCGCTAGCGAATTTAAGGCTATCGTTGCACAGCGAATGAACTGGGATGAGTATCAACCATCCGCAGAGCAAGTAGGGCAACGATTACTCCAAAACTTAGCGCTTGATTATAGTGTCATGCTAGGGGAAAGCTCTGCAGCGGAAGCGCAGTTTAACAGTGCCAACAATATGACGGATCAGTTATCGGCGCTCCGAAGTTTATTCCGCTATGCCGATAGGCACCCCATGAACGAATTCATGGCGCAATGGGCCACCGACGGCCTAGTTTTGAATACTGCCTTTGCACTCCAGGCGAGTGCTAGAAATGGCGCAGCACTTGCTGATATCCAACGCATTACCGAGCATCCTGCATTCGATTTCGATAACCCGAATAAAGTTCGTGCGGTGTTCGGTAGCTTTGCCAGCGACAATACGCCGTTATTCCACGCTAAAGATGGCTCCGGTTACGAGTATCTAGGCGATATGGTACTTAAGATTGATGAATCGAATCCTCAAACAGCGTCTAGGTTAGCGGCTCCGCTTACTCGCTGGCGCAATCTCGACTTGACCCGTTCGGCCGCGATGAAGGCCGTTTTAGAGCGGTTATCCGGGTGCTCAACACTATCGAAAGACCTCTATGAGGTCGTGAGTAAGAGTTTGCTGTGATGGCTGATGATAAATCGTTATTCGAAGCCGAAATGGCGGGCGTCAAAAAGCTAGATATCGCACCCCGTGTTGAGCGTAAGACAACGCGATTGAGTGCTGAGCAAAAGAAAATTCGTCGTACCGTGGCTGAGTCGGAAGATTCTGTCGATTCGAATCAATTGATGACGGATCATCTAGAATTCGTTGAGCCACTGTCGTATCTTGAGTTTCATCGAACGGGTATTCAGTACGGCGTACTGAAAAGCCTTCGCTTGGGGAAATACGGGATCGAAGCAAAGCTCGATCTACATCATCGCACGGTTGAGCAAGCCCGAACTGATGTTTATGAGTTTGTTCGGGATTGCGTTCGATATGATGTCCGAACTGTTGTTATTTCCCACGGCAAAGGTGAGCGCAGTGAGCCAAAAGCTCTACTTAAGTCACACGTAAACCGTTGGTTAAAGCAGTTAGATGAGGTTATGGCGTTTTACACGGCACTTCCGCGTCACGGAGGTTATGGTGCGGTTTATGTGATGCTGCGTAAATCACCAGAGAAAAAATTAGAGAACAAAGAGCGCCATGAGCGCCGAAGATAATCGCGCTCTTTTGATAAAATACATAACGGGTGGATAAAAGGCCCACCTCATGACTACACTGTGATTAAGACAGGATGAGAGCAGTAAAATGGGTATAAAACAAATGGACCCCAATGCGTTACTAGAAGAGGCTCAAAAGGCGAACTGTAGTGACGAGCACCTGGCGTTTATTAATGCTTGGTTGAGTAACTTCCCTTTGGACGAATTTTCTTCGCGCAAAGTCGATAATGTTGCAGGCTGGCTAGTTGATCTGGCGCACCAGCACGTAGGACGAAGTGACGATTATATTCGCGTCTATAACCCTACTATTGAACGTAATCGGTGGCAGGCTGCTAATACGGTTATCGTCATATCTTTTTCGGACCTCCCTTTTGTTATTGACTCTATTCGAATAGCGCTTGGAGTTATTGGGATCGAAGTACGATTACTTCATAGTCATGTATTTCTTACCGATCCGTCTCGTTCACTTGCCTATATCGAGGTTGGCCGTCGCGAGAAGGTGGACGAACTTAATGCAATGGCTGAGACCCTAAACACTACCCTAAGCTCCGTTAAGAACGTCGTCGATGCGTTCCCGAGTATGCAGGAGCAAGTTAGGACCCTAGTAGTGAACTATGAGAAGAAGCTGGCTGGCGATCCAGCACATGACTTCTTAGATTGGCTCCGCCGTGAACATTTCATCTTCTTGGGTTACGGTGAATGGAGTGATGGAAAAATCACCCGTACGTTGGGAACCACTAACGACGACAGCGAGGACGACGATCTCGTTTCGGTTCCCATTCTTCTCGAAGGTGAAAATATTGCGTTCTCCAAATCATCTTCTCGATCTCAGATTCATAGGCACGTCTATTCTGATTATGTCGTTATTCGGGATCCGAAAAAGCCCAAGATAGAACATCGTTTCGTTGGGCTCTTTACCTCAAGCGTTTATCACCAAAACCCGTCTTTAATTCCAGTGGTTCGAGATAAGATTGCCTATGTTCTTCATAAGGCCAATCTCCCCACTAATAGCCATGACGGCAAGGTATTGGATCAGATTTTAGCAAATTATCCTACCGATGAATTATTCATCAGCTCGCCTGAAGAGCTTTATTCTGGGGTTAATCGTGCGCTCCGAATTCAAGAGCGCCCAATTGTGCGCGTGAGTATTCGTCGGGGCCGCCTAGGTCGCTTTGTGAACTGCCTTGTCTATGTTCCTCGGGATCGCTATAACACTGAGCTGCGCAAAAAAATCCAGACGTATTTGAGTAATGAACTCAATGCAGTAGATAGTGAATTTACAACTTACTTCAGCGGGGGTAATCATGCCCGCGTTCACTTTATCCTCCGCACGGCAACGAACGAGCGTCGTGATGTAGATTTAACAAACTTAGAAGATACAATCCTAGATATGTGTCGCGAGTGGCCAGATAGGCTTCGTGATACGCTGTGCGAAACGTTGGGTGACGACGTTGGTAGCCGATTGGCTAGTTTGTATCAGGGTGCTTTCCCTGCGGCGTATCGAGAAGACTATGATACTCGCTTCGCCGGTAGAGATATTGTCACAATTGATGAAATGGCCAATGATCAATCTATGGCGGTGAGCTTTTATCAGCGAGTCGGCGACGCGGATAACGCGGCACGTTTCCGAGTATTCCGTTTCGATACACCCATTGGTCTTTCTGAAGTGCTACCAAAGTTTGAAAACTTGGGTTGGTATGTCTTGGGAGAACACCCCTATGAAATCGATCGTCGTGATGGCGAACGTGTGTGGCTGCATGAATATCGGATCTTAGTTGAAGGACTTAGTGGTGAAAAGATTGAACGTAACGCCACCCTCTGTCAGGAAGCGTTCGAAGCGGTATGGCGCGGGGATGCGGAAGACGATCGCTTTAATCGCTTAGTCCTTCGTGCAGGGCTTAGCTGGCAACAGGTTGCGATATTACGAAGCTATGCGCGCTATATGTTCCAGATACAGTTTGGTTTCTCGTTAGACTATATCGCGGATACCTTATCTGAACATAGCGAGGTTGCTACGCAACTCGTTGATCTCTTTGAAGCAATTTTCGACCCCGAGCGGTCCCCAACGGAGTCGAGTAACATCGACGATAAGTTGCAGGCACTGCGAAACGAAATTGACCGGGTAGAAAGTCTCGATCAAGACCGTATATTGCGTCGCTACCTTGACTTGATTATGGGTACCGAACGAACTAACTACTATCGGCCAACACGCTCTGGACAAGAACGATCGGTACTGTCATTTAAACTCAATACGCGACGCATCCCGGACCTACCAAAGCCAACACCGTATTTTGAGATCTTCGTCTGTTCGCCGCGAACAGAAGGGGTTCACCTTCGTGGTGGTCCGGTCGCTCGAGGCGGCCTGCGTTGGTCTGATCGCTTTGAAGATTATCGAACCGAAGTGC
The DNA here is from genome assembly GCF_947497555.1 of uncultured Umboniibacter sp. NCBI lineage: Bacteria > Pseudomonadati > Pseudomonadota > Gammaproteobacteria > Cellvibrionales > Cellvibrionaceae > Umboniibacter > uncultured Umboniibacter sp. The sequence goes on along the minus strand of NZ_CANMGY010000005.1, from coordinate 177,244 downwards.
TTGGCCTCGTGAAGGCGCAGCAGGTAAAGAATTCGGTGATTGTACCCGTAGGCGCTAAAGGCGGTTTTGTAGCTCGAAAAACGGATAGCACTTGGTCGAGAGACCGGTTCCTCGAAGAGGGGATAGCCTGTTATAAGGAATTTATTAGCGGTCTGTTAGATATCACCGATAACCGCTCTGGCGAAGAAATTGTCTCACCGCCAGCGGTCATTTGCCGCGATGAGCCTGATCCTTATTTGGTAGTCGCTGCAGATAAAGGTACGGCAACTTTCTCTGACATCGCGAATGATTTGGCCAATGATTATGGTTTTTGGCTCGGTGATGCGTTTGCTTCGGGTGGAAGCCAAGGCTATGACCATAAGAAAATGGGCATCACGGCCAAGGGCGCTTGGGTCTCTGTACAGCGTCATTTCCGTGAAATGGGTATTGATATTCAGTCCGATCCCGTTACCGTATTGGGTATCGGTGATATGTCGGGCGATGTTTTCGGCAACGGCATGCTGTTGTCTTCATCGCTAAAGGTGGTGGCGGCGTTCAACCATCGCCATATCTTTATTGATCCAAATCCAAACCCTGCGAAGTCATTTAAGGAACGACAGCGATTGTTTGAGCTGCCGCGATCCGGTTGGGATGACTACAATACTAAACTCATCTCCAAGGGTGGGGGAGTCTTTAGTCGAAGTGCGAAAGTCATCAAGATTTCGAAGGAAATGAAGGCTCTATTCGCTATAGAAGAGGCTGAACTAAGACCCACCGAACTCCTAGAGCGCTTACTGAAAGCACCGCTTGATCTGTTATGGAACGGCGGTATTGGCACTTATGTTAAGTCGTCAGCGGAAAGTCATACTGACGTCGGAGACAAAGCCAACGATTCCCTTCGAGTGAATGGTGTTGATTTAGGGGCTCGGGTAGTGGGGGAAGGGGGCAACCTCGGACTTACGCAGCTAGGGCGCGTGGAGTATTCCCTCGAAGGTGGGCGTTGTAATACCGATTTCATTGATAATGCCGGTGGCGTAGATTGCTCCGACCATGAAGTTAATATCAAAATTCTTCTTAATCAGCTAACACGTGATGGCGCGATGAGTGAGCTGCAGCGTAATGAGCTGCTTGAATCGATGACCGAGCAGGTCTCGAGCCTCGTGCTTCATAATAATGCTCTCCAGGCACAGGCTATCAGCTTGGAGTCACTCCGTAGTACCTATCGTAGTGGCGACCATCGACGATTTATTATTGACCTAGAGTCAATTAATGTACTCGACCGTGAGTTGGAATTCTTACCGAGTGAGTCAGCGTTGCAATCGCGAATCCAGGACCGTGAGCAGGCTTTAAGCCGACCCGAGTTATCAATTCTGTTGTCCTATGCTAAATCAGAACTTAAGCGTCATTTCGCCCGAGCCAAGCTTATAACTGGTCAATACAGAAAGGCGATGGTGCAGTCCGCTTTCCCTGACATCTTAGCTGATCAATTCCCTCAGCAGATTGAGGATCATCAGCTCAACACTGAGATTGTAGCAACTCAAATGGCGAATGAAATCGTCAACTTTATGGGCATTACCTTTGTTCATAGGTTGCGAAAATCAACCGGCGCCAGTTACCAGGCCATTGCGAGGGCGTGGATTTTCTGTCGCGAGGTCTTTAGTTTAGATACCCTCTGGGATGATATTGAGGCACTTGGATCAAATGTTGACTCCACTGCGCTGCTAGAGCAACTGGATCGAGAGCGGCGAATGGTCCGGCGTGCTGCACGTTGGTATATACATAATCGCCGTACCTCGACTGACGTCGAGACTGATATCCAGTCATTCAAGGATGAGGTGAGCCGATTAATTGAACAGTTGCCAAACTATCTGTCTACTCGGCAGCAGTCTAAATGGACGAAGCGTTATAATGCGATGATTAGCGCCAATGTCCCTGAAAAATTGGCGACCCGCTGTGCCGCGACGGATTATCTCTTTGCAATGCTCAGTATTTGTGATGTCGCTTCGGAAACCGAAACGGATAGTGTACTGGTTGGTAGCGCTTACTTTGAGGTAGCTTCCAAGCTTAGACTCAATGATATTCATGAGTTGTTGACATCCTATAAGGTTCGGGATCAATGGGAGGCGATGGCGCGGGAGGTTAACTTAGATGAGTTAAATCTCCGTCGTAGAGAGCTAACAGCAAGTGTTGTGCGAGGTCTTGAGGACGGTGATGACAACGCTTGTAGCTCGGTAGGTAGCTGGGTGACTCGGAACAAGACGGCGGTTTCTCAGTGGCAAGCTACGATGGCAGAGGTTGATGCAACGAATCAACATGGCTTTGCGCTATTCGCTGTGACACTAAGGGCTTTATCTCAGTTGAGTTCTGACTGCTAAGGCGCGATAATCGCGGCTCAATCAATCGCAAAATAGGATCATTATGTTTTCACTCGTTAAGCCCTTGTTGTTTAGTATGTCTGCGGAAGCTGCACACGATTTAACGATCGACGGACTTAGCGCGCTCGGGCGCCTTGGGTTGATTAGCTTGGCTGGTCAGCGGAGAGTGGATGATCCTTTCACTTGCATGGGATTAAACTTCCCTAACCGTGTTGGTTTAGCGGCCGGCTTAGATAAAAACGGTGTAGCAATCGATGCCTTCGGTGCAATGGGCTTTGGTTTCGTTGAAGTGGGTACCGTGACACCGCGGCCTCAACCGGGTAATCCTAAGCCGCGACTATTTCGTTTAGAGGAACACGGCGCCATTATCAATCGAATGGGATTCAATAATGCCGGCGTTGACGCTTTAGTAGAGCGTCTCGCCGCAAGAAAGTACGATGGTGTGGTTGGCGTGAATATTGGCAAGAACTTCGATACTCCGGTTGAAGATGCTGCCAGTGATTACCTCCATTGTTTAAATAAGGTTTACGCCTTTTCCGACTATGTAACGGTTAATCTTTCATCTCCTAATACCCCCGGACTTCGCGAGCTTCAGTTTGGTGCAAAATTAGATGAATTACTCTCCCAGTTACGAGAGCGACAACTTCAGCTCCAGAGTCAGCATCAGCGCTACGTTCCGATTGCTGTAAAATTGGCTCCAGACATGGAGGATGATGATCTTCGCCAGGTAGCTGAGCAGATTATTTCGTCGGAGTTGGATGCTGTTATTGGCACCAATACTACTCTGGATCGTTCGAACGTTGATGGTCATCCTCTTGCGAATGAAGCCGGTGGTTTGTCAGGCTCCCCGCTTACAGACAAAGCTGAACACTGCTGTAAAGTGCTTAGCGAGCAGTTGGCGGGTAAAATTCCGTTGATTGGTGTTGGGGGAATAGATAGTGGTGATGTAGCTGCGGAGCGCATTGAGGCGGGAGCGGATTTGGTGCAGATATATTCTTCATTTATATATCAAGGGCCTGAGCTAATCAAAGATGCCGCGAAGGCCATTAAGAAGCTCAGATCCTAAGACTACGTATTAACGATCGGGGTCGACTTCCCATTGATCGGCCCGAGCTTGTCGCCAACCACCTAGCCATTCGAGCCGATGGTCTTCTTGAGAGTGGGGGCATTGTTCACGTGATTTGCCCTTCATGCCGGCGTTATATCCTTTATCGTAGGCGCGTTGACTCATATCTCGTTTTTGTCGTTTCACTGGCGAACCTCCAAATTATTACTCAGATGTTACAATTACATTAAAGCAGTGGGAGAGAATGCTTTCCACTCGAAGCGACGAACGGAAGTAATGAATCCGTTCATTTGCGAATCTTGTCACGAAAAAGTGACGCTAAATTAGGAACTACATCATGTCGGCAAACTACACACTTATCGTTACCTGCGCCGGTGGCCTTGAACGCCATCTAGCGGATGAAATCCAGCAGATCCTGCCGGAGGCCTCGGTAGCGCAGGCGCTTGGTCAAGTTAGCCTTGAGGGTGGTATTGAAGAGGTCTATCGTATTTGCCTTTGGTCTCGTGTCGCTTCGAGAGTGTTGCTTCAATTGGCCAGTGCGCGGGTTAACGATGTTGAAGAGCTTTACGACGTCGCGGCAAGTATTCCCTGGCTAGCGCATCTAGGGCCAGAGCACAGCTTTGCCGTGGATTTTCGTGGTATGAATAAGTGGTTGCGCCATACCAATTTTGGCGGGCTGAAGATTAAGGATGCGATCGTCGACGTTATTCGAAATACCACTGGTGAGCGGCCAAATGTAGACACCGAAGACCCTGCTATCCGCGTTTATGGCCATTTACAGCGGGACAAATTTTCCGTGGGGTTAGATATGTCGGGTGGGGGGCTTCATCGTCGAGGCTATCGCGCTGGCGGCGGCTTAGCGCCACTTAGAGAGACCTTAGCCGCAGCGTTATTGTATCAAAGCGGCTGGCCTGTCATTGCCGCAGAGGGAGGATCTTTTCTTGACCCCATGTGCGGTTCGGGCACCTTCGTGGTTGAAGCGGCGATGATGGCAACTGATATGGCGCCGGGGTTAAATCGGGAATCATTTGGTTTCGAACAGTGGTATCGACATAGCGATAGCATTTGGGAGTCTATCTATCGCGAGGCTGTGACGCGAGATCAACAGGGGCGTGCTGCGTTTGAAGGTCATGTGATTGGCTTAGATCTTTCTCACAAGGCACTTCAGGCTGCACAGCGAGCAGTGGCGGGTGCTACGCTTGGACGTTTTGTTAAGATTCATAAGCACGATATCAACGATGAAATTGATCCCGATTGGACGGCAGATTTAGTGCTGACGAATCCACCTTATGGCGAGCGTATTGGCGAGGAAACCGAGCTAGCCGGCCTATACCAGCAGTTGGGTAATCGGGTTGCAGCGTTGCCAAATGTCAGGACCTTTGGTGTATTTACGTCGCGCGTAGATCTCTGCCAGCATATGCCGCTTCGCTCACCAAAGCGCAATAAGTATCAGAACGGCGATATTGAAGCTTTTCTGCTTCGCTTCGATATGAGTTCAGAAGATAGCCGGGGTTATGGTAAACCGTTGCCTACCGCGATCTATGAACGAGAACGGTTATCTGAAGAGGGGTTAATGCTCTATAACCGTTTGAAAAAGAACCAGAAACAATTGAAAGCTTGGGTAAAGCGAGAGCACATTAGCTGTTATCGCGTCTATGACGCGGACCTGCCCGAATTCAGTGTTGCCATTGACGTATATGGCGATCAGCTTCATGTCCAAGAGTATGCAGCGCCGTCCACGATTCCTGAAGCCAAAGCCGCAGCTCGCTTTAAAATAGCACTCACGGCTATTTCCGCAGCGTTTGATGTGCCACTAGCTGAACTAAATAGTAAGGAGCGACGTCGCCAAAAGGGCACCTCTCAGTACGAATCAGCGCCCGAGTCGAAACGTTTCTTTGTGGACGAGTTTGGCCATTCTATCGAAGTAGAATTGGCATCCTACTTAGATACGGGTTTGTTCTTGGATCATCGTCCGCTGCGCAGACGAATCATGAATGAGGCCAAATCTAAGCGCTTCTTGAATCTATTTTGCTATACCGCCGTCGCCTCTTTGCACGCGGCCATGGCGGGTGCCAAGACGACCAGCGTAGACATGTCACGAACCTATCTAAACTGGGCTAAAGATAGCTTTCGCCGCAACTACGTAACCCTTGCACAGCATGAGTTTGAGCAGGCAAATTGTGTTGAATGGCTGGCTAATGCCACAGGCGAGTACGATATCATCATGCTCGATCCTCCAACCTTCTCTAACTCGAAGCGTATGAGTGATGTGTTCGATGTGCAGAAGGATCATGAGAAGTTGATTGACGACGCGATGCGTTTGTTGGCAAAGGATGGCACACTCTATTTCTCAAATAACTATCGGAAGTTCAAACTTGAACCTGGATTAGCTGAGCGTTATCAGATCGAGAATATTAGTGCATCGACCATTGACGTTGATTTTAAGCGTAATCCGAAGATCCATCAGTGCTGGATAATCCGCCATGGCTAGTACCATCAGCCTGATGCACACCCAATACTGTCACCTCTGTGAACAGGCGCTGGAGCTCATTCGCTACTATGCGCCTGAGTATACTCTGAAATTAGTTGATATCGCCTTAAACGATGAACTGATGGAGGCCTACGGAGTCCGTATTCCGGTGGTTGTGATGGGAGGCAATGAGCTGAACTGGCCATTCGATGGGGATCAGTTGAAAGCGTTTATCGCTGCCAATTAAATAGCGAAGTGACATTGGCTTCGGACTGTTCGCGGACCGTTTCAACGGAGACCTGCTTTAGTCGGGCAATGGTAGCGGCGAGATGCGGAATATGACTTGGCATCGCGCACCCCGATTTCGGCTTAGGCCTGAGGTCGCGGGCTAGTAGATAGGGCGCGTCAGTCTCGATGATTAATCGATCAAGGGGGAGGTAGTCAAGGGCCTTGACTAGCTCTTGGTTGCGTCGCTCGTCGCACAGCCAACCGGTAATGCCGATATATAACCCACGATCCAAATAACTGCTCATCTCGGCGCGTCCCTCGGTAAAGCAGTGTGCGATGCCTTGAGAAATATCGAAGTCGGCTAGGCACTGTTGGAACACCTTGTGTGCCTCGCGTTGGTGAAGATAGACGGGGAGCTGATGAAGCTTTGCGAGTTCGAGCTGTGCTTCGAAGGCCCGAACTTGATCCGCTTCAGTCTGCAACATCCGCGCGAAATCCAAGCCAGTTTCACCAATCGCACAGATATTCCTATCCGCCGCTAAAATTCGCTCCGCCTCCCGAAGCACGGCATCTAACGCTGACTTCGATGCATAGTGGGGGTGCAGTCCAAAGGAGGTTCGCCAATCAATTTTCTGGGGGCCGTTGGCGTGAATAAACTCGTAGTCGGCGAGTTCTGTCGCGATACAAAGCCAGCGATCGACACCGTTTGCTAAAGCGTGTTCGATTAGCACTTCACGACGCTTTTGTAGCCGCGGGTTACGCCAGTTTACACCAGCGTCCGTATACTGAGGTTTGTGAGTCAAACTAGCTGTCAGTTAGTCGCCGACACGAACGGCTAAGACGTCACAGGAGGCACCGTTGAGCATGCTGTTGGCGGTAGAGCCAAAGAGCATTGATAGGCCGGCTCGACTGTGACATCCCACGACAACCAAGTCGGCTTCGATTTCGTCTGCGAGTGCACGGATCTCTGCCTCCGGCTGACCAATAAGGATGCGGCAATCGTAGTCAGGAATCTCAAAGCGCTTGGCAATCACTGCTATGCGCTTCGCACTTTGTTCTTTTATTTGCTCCTGAACATCACTCATGTCTAACGGAATATCACCGCCATACGCTAACGCCAGTGGCTCGACCACATGTGCTAAGGTGATTCTTACATCAAGTTCGCTGCTAAGTGCCTTTGCTCGTTTTACAACCTCAGGGGAATATTCAGTGAGATCTAGTGCAACTAATACTTTTTTGTATTGGCTCATGGGCGGCTCCTTGGTCGCATTCGCAATGTTTTCATGATATAAGACAGAGCCATGATTAGGCAACGACTAAGTTAACAACTCCCATGACTATCTATCTAATTATCTTTTTCGCAGTATGTTTGGTCTTAGGCGGCATCGCGATGATAAAACCATCGAAGCGAGAGCAGCAGTTGTCGCGACTGCGGCAAATAGCGTTAACTAAGCGTTGGCATGTAGCGATGGAGAGAGATTCACGGACAAAGGACTTTGTTACGGTCTACCGCTACCAAGATAATAATAAGCGTACCTTCAAAATATGGCGTTGGCGCCAACGTTTCCGAGATGATTTTTTGAATCTTCCAGAACCTGTCATTGACTATATAAAGAAGGCGTTATATCAAGACGAGCGCTTCATTGAACTCGCTACCTACGAACGCGGCATCATTCTAAAATGGCGTGAATTCGGCTCGGATGAAGATGTAACAAATTTATTAGATGACTTGCTAACTTGCCTTAATGCTTCTATTAATGCTAACAATAGAAAAAATGATGGCTAGTGTTAGAGAAGACCAAATTCCGTTCTGTAACGAATAAATACAGTTAACTATTCAAAAATTTAGGTAACAAATCCACATATGGGAAAGTCTTTAGTTATTGTCGAGTCGCCCGCTAAGGCGAAAACGATCAACAAATATTTGGGTTCCAAGTTTGTCGTGAAATCCTCCGTTGGCCACATTCGTGATTTGCCAACGAGTGGTAACACGTCTACAACCACCCCAGCTGAACGAGCTAAACAAGCCGCGAAGACTCGAAAGATGAAACCGGCCGCGAAGGCTGCGTATCAGAAAAAGAAAGCGCATGATCAACTTATACGCAGAATGGGAATTGATCCTGATCATGGTTGGGACGCGCAATACGAAATTCTACCGCGCAAAGAGAAAGTGGTTGAAGAATTACAGAAACTAGCCCGAAACGCTGACACGATTTATCTGGCAACGGATTTGGACAGAGAAGGGGAAGCCATTGCCTGGCATTTACGTGAGACGATTGGTGGCGATCCGGAGCGTTATCAACGCGTAGTCTTCAATGAAATCACCAAGACGGCGATTCAAGAGGCCTTCGAAGAGCCGGGTCGTCTTGATATCGACAGAGTGAATGCGCAGCAAGCACGACGTTTTCTGGATCGTGTTGTCGGCTTTATGGTTTCACCACTGCTCTGGAAAAAGGTCGCCCGAGGACTCTCGGCAGGCCGAGTCCAGTCTGTTGCGGTCAAACTCCTCGTTGAACGTGAACGAGAGATTCGGATCTTTGTCCCGGAAGAATTTTGGGATCTTTCGGCCTTCTTAAAATATCAGGGCGATACCTTTAAGTTCGCCCTCAATAAGAAAGATGGTAAAGACTATAAGCCAACTAGCGGCGCCGAAGCTGCCGAGGTTAAGGCGAAGCTTGAGGCAAGCGATTACAAGGTTAGTGCCCGTGAGGATCGACCAACTAGTTCGAAACCTTCAGCGCCATTTATCACTTCAACACTTCAGCAGGCAGCCTCAACGCGACTAAGCTTTTCGGTAAAGAAGACGATGACCTTGGCTCAGCGACTATACGAAGCCGGTTACATTACCTACATGCGAACCGACTCGACCAATTTGAGTAAGGATGCAGTAGAGAGTTGTCGCGCCCTAATTAGTGACAACTTCGGCGACAATTACCTTCCTAAAACACCCAATACCTATGGGTCGAAGGAGGGCGCTCAGGAAGCACACGAAGCCATTCGCCCATCGAGTATTGAAGTGCTTGAAGAGCATCTTGATACCATGGAGCCCGATGCGCGAAGACTGTACGCGCTAATTTGGCGTCAATTCGTTGCGTGTCAGATGACCCCAGCGCGTTACACCAGTACCCGTATTAAAGTGAATGTGTCAGCTTACGAACTCTCTCTAAAGGGTCGAATCGTAGAGTTCGATGGTTATACCAAAGTATTACCGGCGATGAGCAAGAAAGACGACGACGTTATGCTCCCGGATATGCAAAGTGGCGATGCGTTGGCACTGGCAGACGTGGATGCGAAGCAGAACTTCACTAACCCTCCAGCTCGCTATTCAGAGGCCAGCTTGGTTCGTGAACTTGAGAAGCGTGGCATTGGCCGACCTTCTACCTACGCGGCAATTATTTCTACCATTCAAGATCGAGGTTATGCCCGCGTTGAGAATCGACGTTTTTATGCTGAGAAGATGGGAGACATTGTCACTGAGCGGTTGTCCGAATCGTTCGCTGAGTTGATGAACTATAACTTCACTGCTGATATGGAGTCACGTCTTGATGATGTGGCGCTTGGCAAACTTGATTGGAAGCAAGTGCTTGACGAGTTCTATGAACAGTTCCAGGGCGAGTTAAGTCAGGCGGAGAATGAAGAGGGTGGAATGCGTGCCAATGAGCCGGTGGCAACGAGTATCGAATGCCCTACGTGTAGCCGGACTATGCAGATTCGAACCGGCAGTACCGGTGTCTTTCTTGGTTGTTCGGGCTATAATTTGCCGCCAAAAGAGCGCTGCAAGACGACGATTAACCTAGTTTCGGGTGACGACGTTGTATCTTCAGATGGGTCAGAGGAGGCAGAATCGGCGCTGATTCGGAGTAAACGCCGATGTAGCATTGATAACGCAACGATGGACAGCTACCTAATCGATGAGGGGCGAAAGCTTCATGTCTGCGGGAACAATCCAGATTGCGACGGCTACGAGATTGAGACTGGTTCGTTTAGAATTAAAGGTTATGACGGCCCCACTATCGAATGTGATAAGTGTAGCTCGGAAATGCAGCTTAAAACCGGTCGTTTCGGCAAATATTTTGGCTGCTCTAACGAATCCTGTAAGAATACCCGTAAGCTTCTTAAGAACGGCGAAGTGGCGCCTCCGAAAATGGATCCAGTGCCGATGCCTGAACTCAAGTGTGACAAGGTTGATGACTTTTATGTATTACGTGACGGCGCATCAGGTATGTTCTTAGCAGCAAGTGGTTTCCCTAAGAACCGGGAAACTCGAGCTCCGTTACTCAAAGAAATTATCTCGCACCGCGATGAAATCGACCCGAAATACAACCATTTTTGGTCAGCGCCAGTAGTCGATGGTGATGGCGTACCCGTTACGATACGTTTCTCCCGCAAAACCAAGTCTCACTATGTGCAGAGTGAAGTCAATGGCAAGCCAAGTGGATGGCGAGCAGAGTTCGATGAAGACGCATCACGCTGGGTCGTTAGCGATAAGAAGAAAAAGGCAAAGTAAATGGATTATGCCCAGGCGCAGCGTGAATTACTTGCTCTGCGCCATATTCTTCAACGTGCACGGAATGACGGAGAGCTGACTAAGCTCGACTATCGGCCTCTTTGGGATCGGTTCCTAGGGGCGCTAGCAACACTCCATCAGCTACCCCGCGCAGCGCTTGATCGCCAAGAAAATATCAGCGCACTCCCGTTTGAGTTGGGAGCATTGGTGGTTTTGCAGTATGAAAATAATTCATGGCTACAAAAGTTATTTAAGATTGCTCCTGCAACCATTGCAAGTAGCCAGTTAATTGGTTCAGACCGCGGTATTCATACTGTTGATGAATCAGAAATTGAGTCATCCGTCACAGTCTTTCTGGAACAGCTCGAGTTGCAAATAAATCTCCAATTTGAAGCGTGAAATTGATTTCTTAATGATGTTATAGTGGATTTTACTGCTACAGAGATAGAAAAATATAATAATTAGGGGGTCGTATGGACGACGAAGTATTTGAACTGGTTGAGTTAAGTTCAGGGACCATAGCACTTAAGCGTCACGGTGATGATTCAGACAATGCTGAATGTCTAATCAAAATTGAGATTGGCCCTGAGATTGACCAGAATTTAAGTGTCGAGCGAATGGAATTTGTTCGCATAATGCTCGAAGCAGGTTTTGCCGAAGCTGCTGATCGCCATCAGAGTTGCTATGAAGAGGAACTTCCGCTTCAGCATTCTCAGGTGCTTCACTAGCTGTGTAATAAACTAGCTATGCACTAAAAGCGAACGGTTGTTATTAATCAACCGTCGCATAAAAAAGCCCGTTCGAAGAGACGGGCTTTTTTATGTTTAAATCGCACGATTTAGTTTATTAATGGCGACGTATAACCCCAACGCTAATGCCCTCTATATCGAAGTCCTGATAGCTTAAATCTACTTCAATAGGCGAGTAATCCTCGTTCTCAGCATGAAGTAGTACCTTCGCTGCACTAATCTTTTCGTAGCGTTTTACCGTAACTTCATCATCGATACGCGCGACAACGATATCACCATTTCGAATATTCTTCGTTTGATGTACTGCCAATAAATCACCATCGTGAATGCCAATGTCGATCATCGAATCACCCTGAACGTTTAACATGTAGTTTGCACGGGGGTGAAAGAAGTCCGGTGAAACAGGGCAGTGAGCTTCTACGTGCTCAATGGCTAAAACAGGAGAACCGGCTGCCACTTTGCCAACGATTGGCAGTTGGTTATCGTTAGCCGCTGCACGATCGATATTTGCCTGTTCAGGATTAATAAGAATACGGAGCCCGCGAGACGTCCCGGCAATTTTTTCAATTGCCCCTTTTCGTGCCAAGGCTTTCAAATGTTCTTCCGCGGCGTTAGCAGATTTGAAGCCTAATTCTGCAGCAATTTCCGCACGAGTTGGCGGCAAACCAGTGTCTGCAATATGCTTTGCTAACACATCAAGAACATCTTGTTGGCGTTTGGTAAGTTTGACCATTGTCTTTGCCTGTTTGTTTATACAGTGTTGTAACTATATACAGGTTTAGATGATGCTGCAACCTTAGTAAAAAGTTGTTTTATAGTGGTGCTGTGATCTTGACGAACTAATAATTCAAACGTATGTTTGAATTATTAGTTAGGGAGCATTATGAGTACCACATCACTTCGTATTTTGGATCAGGCAGAACGACTTTTTGCTGAACAGGGTTTTAATGAGACTTCGTTACGAGCAATCACCTCTGCAGCGGAAGTCAATATTGCGTCGGTTAACTACCACTTCGGTTCAAAGAAGAACCTCATTCAAGCGGTGTTTAACCGCTATCTTGAGGATTTCTATTCTGGCTATAACACGCAAATATCATCACTTTCAGTAGCAGATTCTGAGGTGTCACAACGACAGGCTATTGAGGCTGCAATTATTGCGATGCTTGGCACCGATCTGAACGTTTCTCGAGCGCGTCGATTTATGATGTTGTTACGTCATGCCTATGCTCAACAACAGGGGCATTTAAGGCGCTTCATTAAGGATCATTACAATGAAGACTACCGGCGAATGATTCAACACTTAGCGGGGCAGAATCTCCAAGAGAGCTCGAAGTTGAAGTTCTATTGGCAGTTACAATTTCTAATGGGTGCGGCGATGTTCTCGCTAGCCGAGTTTGATACGCTGGATGCCATAGCAGACGCGCAATATCACTCCCGCATAAGCACTAATGAGCTACTCGACTTGTTTATCCCCACAGCTTTAGCTATTTTAAATCCTCACGTAGCAGAGTAGGCAAATTATGGCGGCGTCTGAAGCAGTAGACTTGATGGGGCAGGCAGAGTGCCTCTTTGACCATCAAACCGTTTGTGGGGCAATTGAGCGTCTTGCAGCGGCATTGAATAGGGACTTCACAGACAAACAGCCTGTCGTGCTTGTGGTGATGACAGGCGGTGCCATTGTCGCGGGACATCTTTTACCGCAATTGAGTTTTCCGTTAGAGTTGGATTACATTCACGCGACTCGTTACCAGGGTAAGATGACGGGCGAGAAGGTGCGTTGGTTAGTTCAACCGCAAATATCACTCATTGGTCGCGATGTGTTGATCGTGGATGATATTCATGACGTAGGTCTAACGTTGGGAGAAATTAACTCGTACTGCCTGGAGCGGGGCGCTAACAGCGTTACTTCAGCGGTATTACTCCTTAAGAATCACCCTCGGAAGGCATCGGTACCTTGCGATTACCACGCTCTCGAGGTTGGTGACCGTTTTGTATTTGGCTTCGGCATGGATTACAAAGGCCTGTGGCGCAACGCTCCAGGAATATTCGCGCTGTCGAAGGAGTGATCCTAATTTGCTCCTAACAACGCGGTCGGTATGAAATTAAGGCCGTCAAATCTGTTTGCCGAACTTGTAAGCACGGGACTTTGTGAGTGTTACTAGCCGTCCTTTCTACTCTCTGTTTTTAATTTAATTTGTAGGCAAAACGGGTCCTCACTCGGGGCCATCCATTGAGTCTAAGTTGAATTTGACTTGACAACGTCTCGCTCGCAATAAATTATTATAACTAGCTAACTTAGTTTGCTAACCATAACTCGAAATAAAAATAATAAGATGAGGTTGTAAAAATGGATGCTCGTGAAATCGGCACTGTAAAGTGGTTCAATAATGCTCGTGGTTTTGGCTTTATTCAGCGTGCTGACGGGGAGGACGTATTCGTCCACTACCGCTCTATTCAAGGCGAAGGCTATAAAACTCTCGATGAAGGTCAACAGGTTGAATACGACATGGTGACCGGTGATAAAGGTCTTCAAGCCGAACAGGTAGTCCCTGTTTAGTTGAGAAAATCGACGCTACGTGGCGCAAGCCAATAAATTAAAAGGCCGTGCTGACATGTGTCAGTTCGGCCTTTTACTATTCGAGAGCGTGTATTACGTCTTAGTCATTTAATTCGCTGTCACTAACCAGTGTAGGAAGCAATAAGTCCATAAGTTCTTGGCGATCTTCATAGCGTGTCAGTTTTATGATTACGCCAAATCCAGGATGATCAACATAATACTGTACTCCCGAACGCATTCGCTGAACGGTGTTCAAGCTAAAGTGTTGTTTTGATACCCAATTCTCTGAGTTCGCAGGGCTTTCGTCGAGGGATGGAATGACTAAGCCCGAAGGCATTGATTGAGTTCCGTTGAAATTGAATGGGCTTGATTCATCGAGGTTTTCACTCAGAGACAGATCAACATCATCTACGATAATGTTTTTGGGTGGAATAGGTGGTAGATGTTCATTAACTTCCGCATCGCTCAGTGCCAGTTCGAATGTACTCATCCAAAGGTTGATGTCGGCGTGAACGTAGCGCTGTTGACGGTCAAGTCGGATACTACCCTCTAGTTCGAAGTGATCACCTAATTGTCTGCCTCCGAGGACAATCAATGATTCACCGTTGGAGGCCGGCGGGATGTATTGGTGCCATGCAGAGTGATGAAGAACTCGATAACGATTTGCCGTTAGTCTCGAATCTGGAAACTCAAAAATATCCTCACTAAGCGGAACGTACTCTGCAAAATGCTGGACGAGCAGAGCTATTTCGTCGAGTTCTGATTGCCATTGAGGAATGTCATTATTCGGCTCTGCAGGCGCTGTCAATAAAGTCTCGTCACCGAGAATTTCCGTCTCGCTTTGAGCGAGCTCTAAGTCGCGACTTAACTCATTGTTTTGCCGCCATAGGTCATACAGCTGACTCACCCAGTCCCGCACTGACGGGGCAATCGCAAGTACTGTATTTTGTTGCGGAGGTTCTTGAGTAAGTGCTTGAATCGATTCCTGATCCAGCCCTAACGCAGAGTTTGCTTCGAGACTGCTTGCAGACAGTGCGGCACCATCCTGCCCAGAGCTAGCTGCCTGTGAAAGTCGCTCTTCATCGCTGGACATGGCAGGTAAGAGTGCGGTAGCGGGCTGCAAAGCTGTATCCCAATCGGAGTTCGCCGTGGAGGTTTCATTTGCCTCGGTTGCCTTCCATGCACTCTCCAGCCGCTCAGCGAGTAGCTGTTGAGTAACCTCTGCAGCGGGCTGGAGATGAATTGCATTGAGCGGGTAACTCAGAGGAGGGTTCTCTGGCCAGCGTTCATTGTTAATTCCTGCCTGATTACCTTGTGTGAAGACGAGTAGTTCCACTCGGTACCAGTTTTCGGCACCATAGCTAGGTAGACTTAACATTGCAGCATTTAACAGTGCTACGAGACAGATTTTTGCACGCATTATTATGAGGCCTGTGTTGTTTTACTAAGGTGGTCGATCAAGTCGTTTACCCACACCAACCGCTGTTCGCGATCATCTAATGGTAACCCGAAGCGTAGCTCGTTGGCACCCTGAAGACTAAAAATTCGTGACTGCTGTTGTACTAGTTGAACAATTTCCAAGGGTTCAACCTTAGTATTTTCGGCGAAAACGACCTTACCGCCGGTTGAAGAGCAAACTAGCTTCTTGATACCGATGTCTTGGCAGCGCTGCCGAACTTCATTGACGTCAAACAGGCGTTTGGTGGGTTGTGGCAATAGTCCGAAGCGATCGATCAACTCAATCTGCAATTGCCGTAACTCAGCGGGGGTTTTGGTGTTACTTATTCGTTTATACAGAACCAGGCGCTCATTGACATCACCCACATAGTCATCGGGAATCAGTGCGGGCATTTGCAGGTCTACTTCGCCCGTAGTTTGAAGGCCTTCAAAGCCCGATGGTGTTCTTCCCGCTTTGATATCAGCTACTGCCTGTTCGAGCATATCAATATAGAGGCTGAAGCCCACTGAGTGAATCTGGCCACTTTGTTGATCGCCCAGGAGCTCTCCAGCACCACGAATCTCCAAATCGTGGGTGGCGAGCGTAAATCCAGCGCCTAATTCGCCGGTCGTCGAGATGGCGTCAAGTCGCTTCTTGGCGTCTTTCTTCAATCCTTTGTAGGGTGGGGTAAGAAGATAGGCATAGGCCTGATGGTGCGACCTACCCACTCGCCCGCGAAGCTGATGAAGCTGCGCGATACCGAATTTATCGGCTCGGTGGATGATGATGGTGTTGGCATTAGGTATATCGATCCCAGTTTCGATAATGGTAGTGCACACCAAGACGTTAGTACGGCGGTGGTAGAAGTCAGACATAACACGTTCGAGCTCGCGCTCGCGCATTTGGCCGTGACCAATTCCTATGCGGGCCTCGGGAACTAGCGCTTGGATTTCTTCCGCGGTACGTTCAATGGTAGTGACTTCGTTGTGGAGGAAGTAAACCTGGCCGCCACGGAGAATTTCCCGTAAAACGGCTTCTTTGATCAAGTTGTCATCATTCTCGCGGACAAAGGTATTGATCTTCAAACGCTTAGCCGGTGGCGTGGCGATGATCGATAGGTCTCGCATGCCGTTCATCGCGAGATTTAAGGTTCGTGGAATTGGTGTAGCGGTCATGGTGAGGATATCTACCTCAGCACGAAGAGACTTTATTCGTTCCTTTTGTCGGACGCCAAAACGATGCTCTTCATCGATAATCAATAGCCCAAGGTCGTCGAACTTAAGTGACGATTGAAGTAATTTGTGGGTGCCGATAAGAATGTCGACTTTACCTTCGGACAGCGCCGCATTGATTTCGTTAATCGCTTTATCACTTTTGAAACGCGAGATGACCTCAATTCGAACGGGCCAATCTTTAAATCGATCAAGGAAATTATCATAGTGTTGCTGTGCCAGAAGTGTTGTGGGTACAAGCACGGCAACCTGCTTAGCGGCGTGAACGGCTACGAATGCCGCGCGCATTGCGACTTCCGTCTTGCCGAAACCTACGTCGCCACCGACGAGTCGATCCATGGCTCTAGGAGCCATCATATCGGCCACCACCGCATTAATTGTCTTTTCTTGGTCGGGTGTTTCTTCGAACGGAAAGGATGCTGAGAACTGCGCCAGTGCGGGACCTGGATCCGGAAAGGCAAAGCCCTTCTTGGCTTCACGCCGAGCATAAATATCTAGCAACTCGACCGCAGCGTCACGCGCTTTCTCAGCCGCCTTCTGTTTGGCATTGCTCCAAGTTTCGCTGCCCAGACGATGAAGCGGCGCAGAATCCGGGTCCGAACCCGAGTACCGGCTGAGCACGTGGAGACTTGCGACGGGAATATAGAGCGTAGATTCGCCCGCATACTCTACAACAACAAACTCGATTTTCTCACCGTCAATAGTCAGGTTTTCTAAACCGCGATAGCGTCCAATACCATGCTCAATATGAACAACAGGGTCGCCCATCTCCAATTGACTGAGGTCACGAATAATTAGGCTGTCATCGCTGACCGCTTCATTTCGACGTCGGGTTTGGCGAACCTGGAGACCGTAGAGTTCGGCGTCGGTAAAGATCTGAATGCCATTCTGGGAAATGGAACCTTCGTAGAAGGGTGATGCCAAGAGATAGCATTTCGGTGTTTTATGGTCGGCAAGGTCGTCCCAGTGCGCTAGGAGTTCTACTTTGATCTGTGCTTTGCGCAGTTGCTCGTCGAGCAATTCACGGCGACCTAACGAATCGACACTAATGACAACAGGCTTTGATTGTTTCGCTAAGTGAGCTTTGAGTACCTCTAGGGGTTGCTCGCGGCGTCCATCAATCGTCACGCCTAGGTCGCGTATTGGATTTCGATTGTCGATGGTGAATTGATACCGGGCAAAGGCTTTGATCCTTGCCATACTTCGATCCACTGGGTGGAAGGCTAAATGCGGAGCAAGGATAGGGCGCTGAGTATCGCCGCGGAACTGTTCGTAGCGGTTGTTGATATCCCGCCAGTGGCGATCTAAAGAGCTACTAATGTCACCAACTAAGAACAGGTGACTGTCGGCAGGGCAGTAATCCAGAATTGAAGTGGTTTCGTCGAAAAACAGGCTAAGAAAATATTCGATGCCCGGGGTTGTTAACCCATTAATAATATCTTGGTACATGGGTACCGAATTAAAATCGACGTCAAACTGTTCATGCCAAGCTTCTTCAAAAGCAAGTCGGTGATTGCGATCAGTCGGCACCTCTTGGGCTGGCAGTAATTCAATGGATTCAACTGTCTGGGTGGTCCGCTGAGTATCAACATCAAAGAACTTCAGTGTTTCGATCTCGTTATCAAATAGATCAATTCGGACTGGCTCGTCAGTGCCCATTGGAAAGATATCAATGAGACTGCCGCGAAACGCGTATTGGCCGTGGTCTCTAACGATTTCTACATTCTGGTAACCGCTACGACCTAACTTAGTGCGTAGTTGAGCGACATCAAGATCTTGACCTTTGGCGAGTTTCAACGCTCGCAACTCAACATAGTCGCACGGAGGGAGACGATTACTGAGCGTTGCCGCAGGGATGATAAGTACCCCCTGATCTAGGCGAGGGAGCTCATTCATAGCCTTCAGTCGATCGGAAATAATATCTTGGTGAGGTGAAAACTGATCGTAGGGCAGTGTTTCCCACTCGGGAAAATTGATCACCGAATATTGGTCTTTTGCTAAATAGCTAAGCTCGTCAGTGAGTTGCAGCGCCATGGATGCTTCGGCGCAGATAACAACGAGCAGTTTCTGCTGAGACTGTTGCCAGTCATGGATTGAGAGCGCTACGCCAGCACCATGTAAATCAGGCCATTTGGATATTCGCGCCGGAGAGTTAGCGAACGGCAGGCTAGGGGGCATAGTAGAGCTTCCTGAAAATTTGGTAGTAAAAGACCATAGCAAGTTTACCACTTTTACAAACTAAGCATAAGTCAAATAAATGGCTATATTGTTGAATGAAACTGGCGTGGAAGCGCATAATTAGCAACAGAATACTCCACACACTAATTAACCAATAAGGTGTTCCCATGACGCAAAATCGCCCTGTACCAAGTGATTACTTTCAAGATTGGAAAGCGCGCGAAGCGCTAGCAGAGGGAATGATCCCCCTTGTTGGCAAGATGTATCGTGAAAACAATGTCTCTTGTTACATATACGGCCGAGCGCTAGTGAATAAGTCAGTGATCGATATTATGAAGGCGCATCGTTTTGTTCGCCAGATTGAACATAATGAACTGTCTGAGTTTGACACCTTTCCAATTATTAGCATGCTAGCGAAGCTTGATCTTAGCTACTCACACATCGATGTCGGTCGTTTAGCCGTTGGCTTTATGAACGATAACACCGGCGCTACCTTAGAAGAGTATGTTCAGTCACATCTTGATGTCAGCTTGAATTCAAGTAAAAAGCCGATTGATGACTCTCGTGATGTAGTTCTGTATGGCTTTGGTCGAATTGGTCGTCTTATGGCGCGCTTGCTTATTGAGAAGACCGGTGGTGGTGATGTACTGCGTCTTAAGGCAGTAGTCGTTCGTCCCGGTGGCGAAGGTGATCTGATTAAACGTGCTTCACTGCTTCGTCGCGACTCAGTTCATGGTGGCTTCAAGGGTACCATTCGTATCGACGAAGAAAATAACCGTCTAATTTGTAACGGTAACCCAATTCAATTCATCTACGCGAATGCTCCGGACGACATCGACTACAACTCATACGGCATCGATAACGCCATTTTGGTTGATAACACCGGTAAGTGGCGTGACGAAGCGGGCTTAGGTTTGCACCTCAAGAGCAAGGGGATCTCTCAAGTCCTTCTTACCGCGCCAGGAAAAGGCGATATCAAGAATATCGTGTTCGGTATTAACCACGAAGCAATTCAGCCTTCGGACACCATCGTCTCGGCAGCATCCTGTACTACCAATGCCATCACGCCGGTATTGAGCGTAATGATGGATGAGTATGGCGTTGAAAATGGACACGTTGAAACGGTTCACGCTTTCACCAATGATCAGAATTTAATTGACAACTTCCACAGTGCTGAGCGTCGTGGACGTGCTGCGCCATTGAATATGGTATTGACGGAAACCGGTGCTGCTAAGGCTGTTGCTAAAGCTTTGCCTGAGCTTGCAGGTAAGCTAACTGGTAATGCGATTCGCGTCCCAACCCCGAATGTATCGATGGCGATCTTGAATTTGACGCTTGAAAAGGAAACTACGAAAGAAGAGTTGAATGAATTTATGCGTCGTATTTCGCTACATTCATCACTGCGTAAACAGATTGATTTTACCGATTCTCCTGACGTGGTTTCTTCGGATTTCGTTGGCTCACGCACAGCCTGTATTTTTGACGCTAAGGCTACTATCGTTAATGGTCGTCACGCGGTTCTCTACTGCTGGTATGACAATGAATTTGGTTATTCGTGCCAGGTTCAGCGCATCGTTGAGCGTCTCGCTGGCGTGAAGTACGACATCATTCCGCGTCAAGACTAAAGTCATTGAGTATGGCGTCTTCGTGAATTTGGGGATTTCCACTGGATAAATCTCCTCAGTGCTTTTACAATGCCGCTGAAATTTTACAAAGTCGAGGTAGCTTTATGCTAGTCTCGGCTTTGCTTTGTAAGGTATTAGCTGATTTTTCAGCTAGTATTTTGGTTGTCACAATGAACTTTCATTATTTGGGCAGAGACGTATGATAAAAATCCGCCGGGGCCTCGATCTTCCGATCTCAGGTTCGCCAGAGCAAGCAATTGGTGAAGTGAATCCAATTCACACCGTTGCTTTAGTCGGGTTTGATTACAACGGCATGAAGCCTACTATGGCAGTGCGTGAAGGCGATATCGTCAAACGCGGTCAGGTAGTCTTCTCAGACAAGAAGAATGAAGGTGTAGTATTCACTGCGCCGGCTTCTGGTAAAGTTACCGCGGTAAACCGCGGTGCTCGTCGTGTATTCGAATCTTTAGTTATTGAAGTTGAGGGCGACGAGGCCGTCGACTTTGGTGTTGTCGACGTAGCGGCAGCTACCCGCGAAACACTTGAAGAGAAGCTGGTTGCTTCTGGCCTTTGGACTGCGTTTAGAACGCGTCCATACTCAAAGGTCCCTGCGCTGGGTTCTCAGCCAAACTCAATCTTCGTCACTGCAATGGATACCAATCCGCTTGCAGCGGATCCGCGGATCGTTATTGCGGAGCAGAAAGCTGATTTCGCGCTGGGTCTTAGTGCTCTTGAAAAACTAACTAAAGGTCGAGTTTACGTGTGTCAGAATGACGACGAAAACTTAGCGAAAGAAACGGCACAGATTGAAATCGCCCGTTTCGGTGGTAAGCATCCAGCTGGTTTAGCTGGCACCCATATCCATCACCTTGATCCGGTTACCGCATCCAAGACCGTCTGGTCTATCGGCTACCAGGACGTCATTGCGTTCGGTAAGCTCTTCGCGACAGGTAAACTTGATGCTAGCCGTGTTATCGCCTTAGCTGGACCGCAGGTAAATCAGCCTCGCTTGGTTCGCACTATCTTGGGCGCCAGCTTGGATCAGCTAACGGCTGGTGAGCTTAAAGAGGGTGTTAATCGACTCGTTTCAGGTTCGGTTCTTGGTGGCCGTACTGCCGAGGGTACAACGTCTTTCTTGGGTCGCTACGACAACCAAGTGACTGTATTACTTGAAGGTTACGAGCGTCCGATGCTGCATTACGCAGGTCTTGGAGCAAACCGTTTCTCGACGACCCCCGTATATTTATCAAGCCTATTCAATAAATTGTACGACATGACCACCAGTTGTAACGGTTCGGAACGTGCAATTGTACCAATCGGCAACTACGAGCGCGTCATGCCTCTAGATATTCTTCCAACTCAGTTGATCCGTTCATTAGTGGTTAAAGACACTGAAGCGGCTCAGCAGCTTGGCTGCCTAGAGCTTGATGAAGAAGACGTAGCGCTGCTAACTTTTGTTTGCCCAGGTAAACACGAGATTGGTCCAATGCTCCGCGACAATCTGACAACGATTGAGAAGGAGGGTTAAGCCATGCGTAAGATTCTCGATAATTTAGAACCTCATTTCCACACCGGCGGTAAGTGGGAAAAGTGGTACGCGCTTTACGAAGCGGTAGATACCTTCCTTTACCAGCCAAATGATCGAACCAAAACTACCGCGCATGTGCGCGACGGTATCGATCTGAAGCGCATCATGATCATGGTGTGGTTCGCAGCATTACCATGCATGTTTTGGGCAATGTATAACACGGGTTTTCAAGCTAATACTGCACTCGAAGCAATGGGTGCGACGGGCATTGAAGGCTGGCGTGGAGCCTTACTTGGCGAGTCGATGATTAATTCGGCTAGCTTCTGGGCCAACCTCTATCACGGCGCACTCTACTTCTTACCAGTTTATCTAACGGTATTCATCGTTGGTGGTTTCTGGGAAGTGATGTTCGCGATGGTTCGCGGTCATGAAGTTAACGAAGGTTTCTTCGTTACTTCTATCCTATTCGCACTAACGCTTCCCGCCACGATCCCTCTTTGGATGGTTGCGCTGGGCATCTCGTTCGGTGTTGTCGTAGGTAAAGAAGTTTTCGGTGGTACCGGTAAGAACTTCCTCAACCCTGCACTCACAGGTCGTGCATTCCTTTTCTTCGCTTACCCTGCAGCTATGTCAGGTGATGCGGTTTGGGTAGTTGATGGCTACACCGGTGCTACGGCACTGTCTATGGCTGCTGCTCAAGGCATGGAAGTGATGCAGAACAGCGTGACTTGGATGGATGCCTTCCTGGGTAATATCCAAGGCTCAATGGGTGAAACATCAACACTAGCGATTCTTATTGGCGCCTGTGTGCTTCTCACTACCCGTATCGCTTCATGGCGAATCATGTTGGGTGTGTTACTAGGCATGGCTGCAACCGCTACCTTGTTTAACATCATTGGTTCTGAAACCAATCCAATGTTTGCAATGACGCCAGCTTGGCACCTTGTTATTGGCGGCTTTGCCTTCGGTATGGTCTTCATGGCAACTGATCCAGTATCAGCGGCGATGACCAATCGAGGTCGTTTCTTCTACGGCGCCCTGATCGGCTTCATGGTGGTATTGATTCGTGTTGTGAATCCTGCGTTCCCAGAGGGCATGATGTTAGCGATTCTTTTTGCCAACTTGTTTGCACCTATCTTCGACCACTTTGTGGTTCAAGCGAATATCAAGCGGAGGTTAGCACGTGGCTAATAAAGAGAGCACGGCGCGTACGTTTATCGTCGCCATCCTGTTGTGTTTAGTCTGTGGTATTTTTGTAGCAGCAGCCGCTGTTGTGTTAAAGCCACTTCAAGAGACCAACGCGCAGGAAAACCTTCAGCGTAACGTATTACTTGCTGCGGACGCCTACGATGACTCAAAGACCGTTGCAGAGCAGTGGGGTTCAGTTGAAGAACGCTTCGTTGATATCAACGAAGGTACTTTCACTGAAGCGCCTGTTGGCTACGACTTGAACAAAGTCTTGAAGGATAATGAGCAATCAGTGGTTATCGAACGAGCAGATGATGCTGCCGGTATCGGTCGTCGTGAAAATCTAACTCGGGTCTACATTTTCTCCGATGAGAATGGCGACATCAGCCGTATCGTATTGCCTGTTCGTGGTAAAGGCCTTTGGTCTACCATGTGGGGTTTCTTGGCGCTTGAGAATGATTTCAACACCATTGCTGGATTCACCTTCTACGAGCATGGCGAGACGCCTGGGCTTGGTGGTGAAGTTGACAATCCACGTTGGAAAGCTCAGTGGCCAGGTAAGACACTTTACAACAGCGATAACGAATTGCAGTTGAGTGTCACGAAAGCAGGTCAGGCCGGCGAAGGCCAAATTGACGGTCTTTCGGGCGCTACACTTACTACTAACGGTATCGATGGCACCATCGAGTACTGGTTGGGTGAGAACGGTTATTTCGCGTTCCTACAAAACCTTAAGGCGGGAGATGCTTAATTATGAGTGATTCAGTCAAAGATGTATTGACTAAGCCTATTGCGGATAACAACCCGATTGCGCTGCAAATTCTTGGTGTATGTTCGGCACTAGCTGTAACAAGTAGTATGCAGGTTGCTATGGTGATGACTATCGCGGTAGTGGTAGTTTGTGGTTTATCAAACCTCATTATCAGCTTGTTGCGTAATCAGATTCCTAGCAGTATCCGATTGATTGTTCAGATGACGATTATTGCGTCATTGGTAATTGTGGTTGACCAGGTTTTAAAGGCTTATGCCTATGAAATTTCTAAGCAGCTATCGGTATTCGTTGGTTTGATTATCACCAATTGTATTGTTCTGGGTCGTGCTGAAGCGTACGCTATGAAGAACGGTCCGAAGGCGTCTTTTTGGGACGGTATCGGTAACGGTTTAGGCTACGGTCTAGTCCTATTCGTAGTTGGCTTCTTCCGCGAGCTTTTGGGTGCTGGTAAGTTGTTTGGTTACACCGTTCTTCAGCCGATCTCAGAAGGCGGTTGGTACGAGCCAAACGGCTTGATGCTATTGCCACCTAGCTCCTTCTTCATCATTGGTCTTTTCATCTGGGCATTGCGTAGTTACAAGCGTGAGCAGATTGAGACGCCTGATTTCGTCATTGCGCCGAACTCGCGCACGGCCGAGGGTTAATCGATGGAACAGTTTCTAAGTATTTTTATTAAGTCTATCTTCATTGAGAACATGGCGTTGGCCGCATTCCTCGGAATGTGTACCTTCCTTGCCGTTTCTAAGAAGATTGAAGCCGCTATTGGTCTGGGTATCGCCGTTGTCGTGGTACTCGTGGTAACTGTCCCAGTTAACAATCTGATCTACACCAATCTTCTTGCTCCGGGCGCACTAACCTGGACTGGTATCGAAGGTATGGAAGAGGTTGACCTAGCGTTTCTTGGCCTATTGAGCTACATCGGCGTTATTGCCGCGTTGGTACAGATCATGGAAATGTTCCTAGATAAGTACGTACCTTCGCTTTACAACGCATTGGGTGTATTCCTCCCATTGATCACAGTGAACTGTGCAATTTTGGGTGCAACACTGTTAATGGTTGAGCGTAGCTACTCATTCAGTGAGTCAATTGTCTACGGTGCCGGCGCCGGTGTTGGTTGGGCAATTGCGATTGTTGTATTGGCTGGTATTCGTGAGAAGCTCAAGTACAGTGATGTACCAGATGGTTTACGCGGTTTGGGTATCACATTTATTACCGTTGGCTTGATGTCGCTTGGCTTCATGTCGTTCGGTGGTATCCAGCTTTAAGGGGTAGGATGTAATGAGTATTTCTAGTATGACCATCGTCATTGGGGTCGCAATGTTCCTCGTCATCGTCTTGGCGTTGGTTGTTGTAATTCTAAGTGCGCGTTCTAAGTTAGTGAATTCCGGTGACGTGACAATCAACGTCAACGGCGAGCGTGACATTGTTGTGCCAGCAGGCGGCAAATTGTTGCAAACGCTGGCAGCGAACAACGTTTTCCTATCGTCTGCCTGTGGCGGCGGTGGTAGCTGTGCGCAGTGTACCTGTAAGATCTTCAGTGGCGGCGGCGATTTGTTGCCCACTGAGGAGCCTCACTTCACTCGTCGCGAGGCGAAAGAAGGCTGGCGTCTAAGCTGTCAGGTTAACGTTAAGCAGGATATGAAAGTCGAAGTACCTGAAGAGGTCTTCGGTGTTAAGAAGTGGGAATGTACTGTTGAGTCAAACCCGAACGTAGCAACCTTCATTAAAGAGCTAACGCTTAAGCTTCCTGAAGGTGAAAACGTTGATTTCCGAGCTGGCGGTTACGTTCAGCTAGAGTGTCCTCCGCATACGGTTAAATACAGCGACTTCGATATCCAAGAGGAATATCGTGGTGACTGGGAACGTTTCGGCTTCTTCGATGTTGTTTCGGATGTGAAAGAGACCACAATTCGTGCTTACTCGATGGCTAACTATCCCGAAGAGAAGGGCGTGGTCAAGTTCAACATTCGTTGTGCGACACCGCCGCCGAACAATCTAGCGCTGACTCCAGGTATTATGTCTTCATGGGTTTTCAGTCTAACCCCCGGCGACAAAGTTACTGTTTACGGTCCATTTGGCGAGTTCTTTGCGAAAGATACCGATGCTGAGATGGTTTTCGTTGGCGGTGGTGCAGGTATGGCGCCAATGCGTTCTCATATCTTCGACCAGCTCAAGCGTTTGCAGTCTAAGCGTAAGATTTCTTTCTGGTACGGTGCGCGTTCCTTACGTGAAGCGTTCTACATGGACGAGTTCGATACGCTTGCTGCAGAGAATGAAAACTTTACTTGGACGCTGGCGATGTCTGATCCTCAGCCAGAGGACAATTGGGAAGGTGCTACTGGGTTCATTCACAATGTTCTCCTTGAGAACTATTTGAAAGAGCACGAAGCACCAGAAGATTGTGAGTTCTACATGTGTGGTCCACCAATGATGAACGCAGCGGTTATTACCATGCTGAAGAATCTTGGTGTTGAAGACGAAAACATCATGTTGGATGACTTCGGTGGTTAAGCTTAATCGCTTAGTAAAAACAGGGCTTTTGGCCCTGTTTTTGGTTGTGTATGGCTGTGATTCCGGCCCGAGTTCTACCTTTATTGACGGTGCAACAATGGGTACTACGTATCACATTACCGTCGTGAGTGACGAAGTGGTTGATCGCCAATGGCTGAAGCAACAGATTGATGGCGTCCTGATTTCGGTGAACGATGCTATGTCTACCTACCAATCGGATTCAGAGTTATCACGCATCAATCGCAGTGAACTAACAACTTTTTCGACTTCCGTAGCATTGTCCAATGTGTTGGACACGGCACTTAGTATCTGTGCACAAGCTCCTAGTCATTACGATGTAACCATTGGTCCATTAGTTAATCTCTGGGGTTTTGGCCCTTCAAGGCGTGGTGAAGACTCGCCCACTGCGTTACAGATTAGTGAAGCGCTTTCGCGAGTGGGTTGTGATCAGGTTTCACTGGATAACCAGCACCTAACTCGCCCAGCAGGCATGTATATCGATCTTTCATCGATTGCGAAGGGTTATGGGGTTGATTTGGTGTCCCATGAGCTGGAAAAGCTAGGTTATTCCCACTATATGGTGGAAATTGGCGGCGAAGTATTCGCTAAAGGTTATAATGAGCATGGTAGAATATGGACGATTGGAGTGGAGCGTCCTAGTCTAGAAGTTGGAGCTCCTGTTGTTGCGGTGGCGTTGGATTCTTCTGGTCTTGCAACATCGGGTGACTATCGTAACTTTTTTATCGAAGGCGAGCAGCGCTACGGCCACACTATTAGCCCCCAGACGGGTTTTCCAATCCAGCACAACACACTATCGGTCACCGTGTTGGCACCAACAGCGATGGAAGCGGATGCTTGGGCGACCGCGCTAAACTCAGCGGGTGTTGAGGCAGGAATTAAGATTGCCACAGACTTGGATTTAGCTGCGTTGTTTATTTATGCGGAAGCTGGTGAGTTACAAACTTTAGCTTCGCCCTTATTTACAGAGTTAACGGAGCAGTAATCATGATAACTATCCTTTTGAGCGTTGTAATTTTTGCAGTTTTAGTCGGCGCAATGGCCGTGGGCGTTATACTTGGAAATAAGCCCATTGCTGGTTCTTGCGGTGGTCTTAATACTATCGGGATGAAAGAAGATTGCGACATCTGTGGTGGTAATGACACGCTTTGTGACGAAGAGAAACAACGTAAGAAGAAAGCTGCGAAGCAGGATGTGCTAGCGGTAGGCGGTACCTTACAGCCACTTTTTAACGACGCTACAAAAAAATAACAACGGAGTAATTTATGCCTTCGTACGATTACGATCTACTTATTATCGGTTCCGGTCCAGCTGGAGAGGGTGCTGCCTTGCACGCCGCAAAGCTGGATCAGCGTGTTTGCATGATCGAAGAACAGCATTTCGTGGGGGGGAACTGTACCCACAAAGGAACCATTCCCTCTAAGGCGCTCAGACAAGCAGTACGTCGTATTATTCAGTTCAATACTCTACCTATGTTCCGAGATGTCGACGCACCGCAAATATTCGGTTACCCGAAGGTGCTAAAGCAGGCCGAGCGTGTGATTCGCAAGCAGGTGAAGCTTCGTACTGAGATGCTGGCGCGTAATGGCGTTAAAGTCATTACGGGCGTGGCTTCATTTGTTGATGGCAATACCGTTGACGTCTTAGGCGAGTCAGGAATCGAGGAAAAAATTACCGCGAAGAATTTCCTTATTGCGACAGGCTCGCGCCCCTATCATCCAGCGCATATGGACTTCAACCACCCAAGAGTATTTTGTTCAGACTCAATTCTGCACCTAAACAACACTCCGAAGACGCTAATCGTCTATGGTGCTGGCGTTATTGGGTGCGAGTACGCCAGTATTTTTGCGGGATTGGGTGTTCACGTCGATCTTATTAATACTCGATCAAGCCTCCTCGAATTCCTCGATGACGAAATCTCTGATGCGCTTGGCTATCATCTGCGCGATATGGGCGTAAACGTTCGTCATAATGAAGAAGAAGAGCGGCTTGAGGTTACTGATGACGGCGTGACGCTTTTTCTAGCGTCCGGCAAGCGACTTAGGGGGGATGCTATCCTGTTCTGTAACGGCAGAACTGGTAATACCATTAATCTTAATCTTGAAGCCGTTGGCTTGAAGGCTAATCATCGTGGGCAAATTTCAGTCGATGAAAGTTACTGCACCGAGGTTGATAATATTTATGGCGCAGGTGATGTAATTGGTTGGCCAGCCTTGGCGTCAGCGGCCTACGATCAAGGTCGTTCAGCGGCTGCGGCAATGTTGGGTGGAGAGCAAGTACGTTTCGTAAACGATGTTCCAACAGGGATTTATACGTTGCCGGAGATTAGCTCAATCGGTAAGACGGAGAGTGAGTTAACCGCGGCACGGATTCCGTATGAAGTGGGTAGGGCGTTCTTTAAGAATATCGCCCGTGCTCAAATTACTGGTGACGAAGTGGGTATGCTGAAGCTCTTATTCCATGTCGATACGCTGGAGATCTTGGGCGTGCATAGTTTTGGTCCAGAGTCGTCGGAGATTATCCATATTGGCCAAGCGGTAATGAATCAACCGGGTGATAACAACAGTATCGAATACTTCGTAAATTCTACCTTCAATTATCCCACAATGGCTGAGGCCTATCGTGTTGCAGCGTTAGAAGGATTGGAGCGAGTTGGTCGTCTTAACGACTAAGTTGCGGGCAGAAAGCCCAGGGGCGGTCAGTGATTATTTGGTCGACCCCTAAAGTCTTTAGGTATTTAGCCCGTTTCAGGCTATTTACCGTCCAAACGCTAACCGCTAAACCGTATGCTTTGGCTTTCCTTAAAAGACTGAGGTTAATGCTATTGTCACGCACAGCGATCAGTTCGCAACCCAATCCCCAAGCAAGCCCAACTGGATTGCAGTCCAATTTGTCGACGAGAAGCCCTCGTCTCAGCTCAGGATGATCACGATTTATCAGCGTCAGTAGCTGCCTATCGAACGAAGTTACTACGACATTAGGATTGTTAGTGGCAAAGGCGGAAATTAATCTGATGTGGTGGCGCCAGATGTGAACGGGGGCGGGTTTCAACTCTAGCTGAATCATACCTGGATAGGGCGGCAACTCAGCGAGTTTATCATCGAATAGAATTCTTGAATCTGCCGAAGCTATCTCCGTACTACTGGTTTGGTAGACCGTTCTCGCCCGTAATTTTGCATCGTGATAGAGCGCGAGACGGCCGTCGGAGGTGGGGCGAGCGTCAAGCTCGATCCCGTCGCATCCATACTGGTAGGCGGCCCAAAAGGCCTCCATGGTATTATCATGAAAGCGTTTGCGGCAACCTCGATGTCCGAGTATCTCAGTCACTTTCTACCTCACTAACTGTACTCAAAACCCGATGCTCCTCAAATACGACAATGAATTGTTCGTAGTGCCACCTGCTGATAGCAGGTTCCCCAATGGGCACAGACTCGCTCGTGGGCTCGCCAAACTCAGATAACACCTCCAATTGTGTCTGTCCGCGAGAAGGGAGCGTAAGATCAGTATCGGTTTCTTGAACCACAGGAACTTTAATATCTTCCGCAAACGTGACAGAGGTTATTGAGGTGAGACTAAGCAATATACAAACAACAGCGAGTTTCATAGTATTTTCCATAGTGTGAATTCAGTCTAGCAGTGTATCATGTAGATAATTAACACTCAGTTACTGCTATTGGATATTGTGAAACATGACGCAGAGATTTCTGCTTTCGGTTGCCTGGCGATTCCTCCGCGCTAAACACGCAGGCTGGTTTGCTTCATTTATTACGCTTACCTCGGTACTGGGAATAGCTTTGGGTGTTTGTAGCCTAATCACCGTGATGTCGGTATTGAATGGCTTCTCAGATGAGATTCGTACTCGGGTAGTTGCTGCGGAACCGCACCTTTATGTGGCGCTAGATTCTAGTACCCTCGAAGATTTTAGCGAGGTTGATGTGCTGGCCACCGCGCCGGTTCTCCGTTTTACTGCGATAGGGCAGTCTGCGTCGCAACTTCAAGGCGTAGAAGTTAACGCTGTCATAGCCAACAAATATATCCACGTAGTGCCCATGGATTCGTACCTGGTGGCGGGTAGGTGGCTGGACCAAGACGACCGTTTCAATATTGTGGTGAGTCAACTACAGGCACGTCGTTGGCGCCTTGATGTCGGCGATTCGCTGAACCTTCTTCTACCTAGCTTTATCTCAACCCCGGCTGGACTGTTTCCCAGAAGTAAGTCACTGCGAATTGTTGGTCTCTACAGTTCAAGCTCAGATACAGACTCGGCTCAGGTCTTTATCCCACTCCGAATCGGCGAGTTATTAATGCGCGGTAGTCATTACCAATCCGAGTTAGCTGTTCGAACTACCCGGGCCTTCGACCTTGCCCCCCTTATTGCGCGCCTTGAGCTAAGGAAGGATGTCAATAAAATACAGTCTTGGCAGGATAAGCACCAAGCGCTGTTCGCCGCCATTGCAATGGAAAAACGTGTTACCTCATTCGTCCTGTTAGCGATCGTAGCCGTAGCGGCATTTAACGTTATTGCAGCCTTGTCGATGCAAGTATTGAATAAACGTAAGGGCATAGCAGTAATGAGAACACAGGGTTTATCTCGAAGAGCAGCGGGCCGAATTTTTGCATATCAAGGAATCATCATTGGTGGGGCGGGGATCCTAGTTGGTTCAACGATTGGGGTTCTTTTAAGCTTATATTTCCGAGAATTCAGTAATTGGATTCAGGAGACTTTGGGAATTTACCTCTTTGACCCCAGCATCTATTACGTTAACTATCTGCCGACTTCTCTTGACTGGCGTGACGTTGTTCTTGTGAATGTTGCTACCGCGTTGATCGCCGCGCTAGCGATTTGGCATCCCGTCAAGAAAGCCCTAACTATTGAACCAGCGGAAGCGTTGAATTATGAGTAAAGTCATGTTGTCGGCAAGCGCCATCAGTAAGTCCTATCAGCAAGGGCAAAATACCCTCCCAATACTTCGTAACTTGGATATCACGGTTGGTGAAGGTGAAATGGTTGCCATTGTTGGCCGTTCCGGGAGTGGTAAATCAACGTTGCTGAATCTATTAGCGGGACTTGACCATCCAGACAGCGGTGAAGTGACTCTCGCGGGGTGTTGTTGGCAAAAAACTGGCGAGCGTGAGCGTGATCGTGTTCGTAATCAGTCACTTGGCTTTGTTTATCAATTCCATCACTTATTGCCAGAGTTTAGTGCGGTTGAGAACGTTGCAATGCCGCTCCGAATTGCGGGTGTGAGCAGATCCGAAGCGCGCACGCGAGCACTTGAACTACTGGAAAAAGTTGGCTTATTGGAACGGGCGAAGCATCGACCCAATGAACTCTCCGGGGGTGAAAGGCAGCGTGTCGCCATTGCTAGAGGTTTGGCAAATAACCCCGCAGTAGTTCTGATGGACGAACCTACCGGTAACTTAGATGTAGAGACGGCGTCAGAAGTCAGAGATCTCATTCGGGAATTAAGTCAATCTGCGGCGACAGCCTTCGTTATTGTGACTCACGATCCGAGTTTCGCAGCCTATGCCGATAGGGTGATGACGCTCAATGACGGTAGACTAGAGGGCGAATAATGCGCGTCAGTTTTGATATCGGTCAACGCTATTCCAAGGTGACTCAGCAGGGTTCACTGATTGGGTTTATTTCGAGTTTAGCGGGGAAGGGACTCGCGTTATCGGTGGCAATCTTAGTGGTAGTGATTGCCGTCATTGATGGCTTTGAGCGAGAGCTTGAGGAACGGATCTTAAATCTAGTGCCACATGTTGAGCTGAGCCGTTATGGCGGAGTCGGTGACTGGCCTCAAGCGATTGCCAACCTCGAAGCACTGCCGGAAGTCACTTCGGCAGCACCCTATATTAATCAGTCAGTCCTTTTTAAGAGCGGAACGCAGGTTGCCCCCGGTATCCTTTCAGCTATTGAGCTAGAATCGGAAATGCAATTTAGTCCAATCGCTGAATTCGTCGCGTCGGGGAGTCTTTCTGATCTAGTAAGGGATGACTCCATTGCATTAGGCTCGGCGATTGCTGAAGAACTTAATCTAACCGTGGGGCAATCCTTAACTTTAATGATTCCCGGGAGTACCGATGGCAGTCAGTCCACCATTCGGAGCTTAAAGGTGGTGGCGGTTATAGCCTCAGGGACTGAGCTTGATCATGTGCTGGCGATCACGACTATTGATTCCGCATTGTCTTGGCTTAAGCGAACCCGCGTTGACGGAATCAAACTTAAGCTCACGGATCTTTACCGCGCCGATATGACGGGCCTGCTCATTGCTGAGAGTATGGGTGGTGGCTATACCTCAAAAAGTTGGCAGCGCCAATTTCGCCAGTTATCGTTCGCTATACAAACATCAAAACAGATGATTAATCTATTATTACTGCTGATTATCCTCGCAGCGGTCTTCAATGTAGTGACCACGTTGACAATGGTTGTCATTGAAAAGAAATCCGATATCGCCATTCTTCGCTCTATGGGGGCTTCTCGGTTTGCCATCATGCGAATTTTCGTGAGTCAGGGATTTATGGTGGGCGTTAATGCGGCTTTAAAAGGCGTCATTGCTGGGGTCATGGTGTGCCTCGCGCTGCCATGGTTAGGTGAGGCGATCGAACTGTTTACCGGCGCATCGTTACTCAGCTCAGACGTATATCCTGTTGATTTCATTCCGGTATTTCTGACTATTGATACGATTGGGTTAGTGGCAGGTTCGGCAATCTTGGCGAGTTCGCTCGTATCAGTCTTTCCCGCTTGGCGCGCATCCAAAGTAGACCCAGCCAAAGTTTTACAACTTGAGATTTGAACTTGAGATTTTAAATTGAGGACAGGACGCTATTTTCTGTTTTTATGGCGATTTTTCCAGGCTCGGATTACGTGAAAACGCCAGAAGCCTCTGGCAACCGACCAACCAATCCCACCAAAGAAGCAACCGCAGCTTATACAGCCAATTAGGAAGGGAAGCCAAGATGTTGAGAGTTGCTCACCTAGCCATTCTAACGACAGTTCATCTGGCATAGGAATAGGCGGCTGTCCAAGCAGTAATAAGCCAACACGATACGAGCCGTAAAAGAGGAATGGCATGGTGACA
Source organism: uncultured Umboniibacter sp. (assembly GCF_947497555.1). NCBI lineage: Bacteria > Pseudomonadati > Pseudomonadota > Gammaproteobacteria > Cellvibrionales > Cellvibrionaceae > Umboniibacter > uncultured Umboniibacter sp. Next base: position 143,738 of record NZ_CANMGY010000005.1, on the reverse strand, counting down.
GGGTTACTTATCCAGACAAGAACGACGGATAAGGCAATATTTGCGCTAAGCAACACCGCTAACGCTGCAGCGGCTAGCATCTGAAATGGGATTGGTAGAAAACTACAAAAGATACCTATAAATACCGCTCGAGAAACCGAACGGCGGTTTAGATGCCATAGGCTACCATCCGCTAACCAATGCTGAATCCACGACAAGCCTTTATGCTCACGAAGATACTGAGGGTCAGGGATGATCTTTTTAAAGAAGTTTTTGGGCATCTAAGGTTGTGCTATCAAATTAGGTCGCCTAATTATGTGCCCGATTAGGCGAAAAATCTATTAAAAGGCAGGGAAAGCTTAGGAATTATTTCGCACTGAATAAAAAGTACTCAAATAATACCTAATTCCAGGGCGGTTGCTACGGATTCTCCCAGTTCTTCCGCTGCGTCAAGGTCAGGACCTAACGGTCTTCCGCGAACGATAAGAGCGGTGCCAATCTGCCGAAATTTATATCCTGTAAGAATACGTTGCATTTCTCTCTCCGCTCCCGTTCCGTCGTTACCTGCGCTAATTATTAACTGATAGGGTAGTGCTAGTTGTAACGCTTCGACTTCATAATAGGTTTGGTCGAAGAAGTGTTTCATTCCGCCAGACATAGTGCCGAAGTTTTCGGGTGTTGCTAGAACGAGTGCCGAACACTCCATGAGATCCGATGGAACACCGTGAAGAGCATCAACGATACGAACCCGAATATTGGAGACACGTCTAGCTCCCTCAAGAAAGGCGTCACAAAGCAGTTGCGTATTACCCGTCTTACTGTGTTTAACAAGTAGGAGCGTTTTAATGCTAGTCATCATTGTGCTCGTTCTCTTACTGCTGGTGTGGATGTTGGCAAATTATGTCGCCCTAACTGGGTGGTTCTATGGCTGCTTGATTATAGCGATACTATTCGTGTCGCGTCGGCATGCGGGCCTAGTTATTATGCTGACCTGTGCTTTTCTTGGTCACTACTATTTTGACTATTCAGGTCGCCATCAAAGTATCGACGCTACGGTCTCTGAGGTCAACAAAGGGGGCTTTTCTCAGCAGCTTAGTTTTCACGAGCAGGATCTTCGTATTCGGATTGATCAACATGCTCAGATTGAGCCCAACTGCCTTTTCAGCGGCCAAGTAAGTTGGCGGTACCGCCCAGCTCCTGAAGATTACGGCAATCGCTCCCAGCGTCAACAACAGCTGGTCCCACATGCTTACTCAGATAATTTTGAGATCGATTGCTCAGTGCTGCAAAGCGCAGTTTCTGAAGCCAAGTTTCCTCGACTTAGGGCATTAGTTCAGGGGCATTTTAGGCTGCTTAACGCTAATGAAGTTGAGCAGCTTAGGCGCACTGGAACGCTACATTTATTCGTGGTCAGTGGTCTCCATATTGGCGTCATCTATCTCGCCATAAGCTGGCTATCGAGACGCGTCGTGGGACTTTATACCGCGCGGAAATTGAGCCTGCTAGCTATTTGTTGCTATCTAATCTGGGTGGCATGGGGAGTAGCAGTGGGCCGAGTTTGGTTAATGATTCTCTTCGCGGCGATCACCTGGTGGTCAGCTCGAATATTTAACCGTTACGCGATCTTAACTGCGGTAGCACTGTCAATGTTGTTATGGGCCCCTCAGCTGATTTGGCGACCCGGATTTTGGTATTCATTTAGTGCTGTGCTCTGCATTTTAACCCTCTACGTTGGGGCAAAGGGTGGTGGGGTGACTAAAGTCAGTGCCGCACAGTTATCGATAAGTTTACTGTCGGCAGGGATCAGTCAGCTCCCCACTAATCCTTTTCAATCATTCGCTACAAATCTTATTTTGGTACCGTTATGGGGCTTGGTCGTGCCGTCTGCACTATTGGCGCTAATTCTTCCTTTTGAGCAGCTATCTCAGTTTCTCGAGGCGATGCTTGAACTGATTATTAGATGGCTTCCATCTACCGGAACGCCATGGCTATCGATCAACGCTGATTGGTACTTAGCGCTATTTGCCTTGAGTGTGTATGTGATCATTATAAGTCCCGGCTCATTCAAGTTACTGGGGGGCTTTCTTCTCGTTATCACTTGGTTCACAAGTTCTCAGTTAAGTCAGCTAAGAATTCACGATGTGGGCCAGGGGAGTGCCGTTAGTGTTCTATCTGAGGCTAATTTTAGTCTTTATGACACGGGCTTCGGAAGTACTGAGTTCGGTGCGGTGGTGCAGCGAACAATTTGGCCTCAATTGGTGGCGCTAAAGCCTCGCCACGTTAACTATTTTCTAAGTCATAGCGATGCGGATCATGCAGGAGGTCTTGCCGCAATGCGTGAGCTAAGACCTTCCACGAGATTCAATGGCTTGCAATCCTGCAGTGCCGGACAGCGTTGGCAAATAGGCAACGCGAGAACGTTAGTACTCTGGCCTCGCTATTCGCAGCGCTTACTTAGGAATAACAGTGCAAGTTGCGCCTGGTTGATCGAATTAGACGGCTTGCGAGTTTTAGTTTTGGGTGACATGGGGTTGAACGATGAGCTAGCGATGTTAAGAATGTGGCCAAATTTGACAGCCGATATTGCGGTACTGGCTCATCATGGTAGCGCGACCTCAACATCGTATGCGTTATTGAGTAAGGTTAGGCCGAAATTCGCAATCATTTCTTCTGGGCAGGATAATCGATTTGGTCACCCTTCGAATACAGTAATTCACAAATTATCACAATTTGGTGTTAAAACGCTTGTCACAGCTAAGGTAGGCACTATAACCTTTTCTAAGGTGGATGACGTTGAGTTGATCCGATTAAGTTGTTTAGAACTCATTTCCGCTAAGGACTGCAAAGTCTCGGTGAATTAAGGGGTAGTTTGTGTACGATATTTTAATGGCAGGTGGCTGGCTCATGCTACCACTCGTATTATGTTCTATAGCGGTAGTAGCTATTGCGCTTGAGCGCTATTGGGCATTACTTCCAGCGAACATCTTGCCTAAAAACTTAACGGCTGAAGTATGGCATCAATATAAAGATAGCGGCCAACTGAGTAATGACAGGCTCAGGAATCTGCGTACCAGTTCGCCGTTAGGGCATATTTTAGCAGCGGGTATTGCTAATGCGTCGCATGGTCGAGATACCGTTAAAGAAAGTATGGAGGCCGCAGCAAGCCAGGTTCTCCATGATTTGGAACGTTTTCTCACCGCGCTCGGCGTGATTGCCACGATTGCTCCACTAATCGGTCTGTTGGGCACAGTGACAGGTATGATTGATGTATTCGCCGCCATCGTGACCGAAGGAACCAGTGATGCAAGTCTCTTAGCTGGCGGCATTAGCAAGGCACTGATTACCACAGCGGCAGGACTCAGTGTTGCCATTCCTGCTACCATGCTCGACCGTTACTTCGGTCGCCGTGTTGAGTCGATTGCTGTTAGCCTTGAAAAAGAGGCTGTGAAATTTGTGGACGCAATGTTCGCCCAGCCTTCGTTAAAGACGCCAGTGCAAAGAACTACAACTAAACGCGCTTCGGCAAACACGATCAGTGACGAGAAAAAAGCGCCCGTCAAAAAATCGCCTGCGAAAAGAACTCCCGCTAAAAAATCGGCGGCTAAGAAAGGCGCGGAAAGCTCATGAAATTCGCGCGCCGTTCCAAAACGAAAGAGGGTGTCAATCTAACACCGCTAATTGATGTGGTGTTCCTTCTGCTCATCTTTTTTATGGTGACGACCACTTTTAAAACAGAAAGCGAGCTATCCGTTGATTTACCACAAGCGAGTAACGAAGCTGAGCGAGCCGAGGCTGATATTCGCGTCGTTGTCCAAGCCACCGGGCTAATTACCGTTAATGGCATTGCTCTCCCTAACTCGGATTCAGCAACCCTCATTCGAGGGCTTCGGGAAACAGGTCTCACGGGTCCACAAATAACCGTGGCAATTGAAGCTGATAAAATGGCAACGCATCAGATGGTGGTCACTGTACTCGATGCTGTGGGTAAATCAGGCTATAGTAGAGTGCATCTAGCCACTAGCCAAGAAAGCGAATGAGTCTAAAACAATCTATTGTTAATCAATGGTACCAACGTTCCCCAGGTATGCTGCGATTACTAACCCCGTTATCGTGGTTAGTCGAGAAGCGCGTTGCCAAGCGTTTTAGTCAGCGCCAGTTGGGATTGGTGAATGGTGTTCCGGTTATCGTTATCGGTAATATTTCAGTTGGCGGAACGGGGAAGACGCCCCTCATCGGTTCTTTAATCGCGCATTTTCAGGCTAAAAATCTTCGCGTAGGTGTGATCACTCGTGGTTATGGCGGCGCTCTTTCTGGGCAACAGGTGGTCAAAGTTAACAGCGATCATACGGCGACCGAAGTTGGCGATGAGCCATTGATACATCTTTGTCGCGGCGCCGCTGTATTCCTGTGTACGCAACGGGCGAAAGCTGCAGAATTAGCCTCACGCGAGTGCGATATTATTTTGGCTGACGATGGTTTGCAGCACTATAGTTTAGTGCGGACTATTGAGGTTTGCGTCCTAGACGGCGACAGAGGCCTGGGTAACGGTCACTTACTTCCCGTTGGCCCCTTAAGGGAGCCAGCGAGCCGGCTCGACAGCTGTGACATTGCGGTGGTTAATCACGGCGAGCAGATCCTCGCGGAAAAATCCATTGCTCATCATGCTGAATTTGCCATGAAGGTTGCTCCGGGCGAATTACGATCAGTTCGTGATAACGGCGTTGCAGTACAGCCAGCGAACCGGGTAACGCTAGTCAGTGGCATTGGGAATCCAGCTCGTTTCGAAGATACGGTTAATTCATTGGGTATTGAGTGGGATCAACACATCCGTTTCGGTGATCACCATGCCTATCGAGCGTTCGATTTTGATGAGGCCGAGTCGCAGGTGCTAATGACCGAGAAAGATGCTGTGAAAGTGGCGTCAATGGCACCGGCATCAAGTTTATATATTACTATTAAGGCAGAGTTGAGCAGCGACTTTTACACACAACTAGACGCTCTACTTAATCATAAGCAACAAGAGTTTAGCTAATGAATTTTCACATTGTCATCCCAGCACGTTACGCATCTTCAAGGTTACCCGGCAAGCCCTTAGTTGATATCTGTGGTCTGCCCATGATTCAACGAGTCTGGCAACAGGCCTGCAAAGTGGGCGCCATAGACGTGGTTATCGCAACCGATGATCCGCGAATTCAAAAGGTTTGCGAAAGCTTCGGTGCAAAGGTAGTGATGACAAGAGACAATCATGAATCAGGCACTGATCGATTGCAGGAGGTTGCGGCAATTATGCAGTGGGCGGACGGAGAAGTTATCGTCAATGTTCAAGGAGACGAACCCCTAATTCCACCATCAGTCATTCATCAAGTCGCGAAGAATTGCGCCGTGAATAGCGATGTCAGTGTCAGTACGTTGAGTGAGCCGATTGAACGATATGGTGATTTTGTAAATCCTAACGTGGTCAAAGTTGTGGCGGATCAGCAGCAGCGCGCGCTCTATTTCTCGCGCGCGCCCATGCCTTGGCCACGTGATGACGCTCAGCAGTTGCCGTATTGCGGAGCGTTTCGTCACATTGGCATCTACGCCTATCGCGTGCACGTTTTACATCAATTCGTCAGCTGGGCACCTGTACCGCTAGAGTTAACCGAGAAACTCGAGCAACTTCGATTTATGGATCATGGCCATCGTATTCACGTTGAGCCAGCTTGTGCGTTAGTGCCCGGAGGCGTCGATACGCCGGAAGATCTCGCTGCTGTGAGATCATGGTTTGAGGATCATCCCGAGTGAAAATACTGTTTGTGTGCCTTGGAAATATTTGCCGCTCGCCGACGGCCGAAGCGGTTTATCGTTCAAGGTTTTCATCTGAGGGCCTATTCCTCGATTCAGCAGGAACTGGTTCATGGCACATCGGTAAGGCACCGGACGCTCGTATGTTGGCCACTCTCGCTAGTCATGGTATTGATGCCTCGGACTTGAGAGCGCGTCAGTTTGGGGCTGCAGATTTTGAACAGTTTGATCTGATCATTGCTATGGATGAACAGAATCGGCGCGATATCGAGCAGCTTCGCCCTCCAGGAGCTACCACGCCGGTCCGTTGCCTACTCGAGTTTAGTGGTACCCATCGCGGCGATGTAACGGATCCCTATTACGAGGATGAGAAGGGTTTCGAACTATGTTTCAATCAAGTGGTATCGGGATGTGAGGGGCTTTGGGAACAGCTGAAGCGATGATTGAGATCGAATCGAACGTTAATTTAAAGCAGTTGAATACCATGGCACTCGCGAGTATCGCCGAGTATTACTGCGCGGTTCACTCCGTAGCCGAGCTCACGGAGGCCATAGACTTTGCTCAGCGGGAGGCGTTAGCGCTCCATATTTTGGGCGAGGGTAGTAACACGCTTCCCGTTAGTCATGTCTCCGGATTGTCCTGTCGAGTTGCTCTGAAGGGTATCGAGATTGTTCAAGATAGTCAGGATACCGTCATCTTGCGGGTAGCCTCGGGTGAAAATTGGCATCAACTCGTTGCACACACGGTTAACAACCGGTGGTGGGGAATTGAAAATTTAGCGCTGATTCCCGGTGCGGTTGGCGCAGCGCCTGTGCAAAATATTGGTGCCTACGGAGTAGAAATTGCCGATGTCCTGCTCGCCGTTGAAGTATTTGACCTACAAACGCTTACTCAGCGAACACTAAGCAAAGCCGAATGTGAGTTAAGTTATCGTGAGTCAACCTTTAAAGGAAACGATCGCGGCCGCTTTGTGATTCTTCAGGTATTACTTGAGCTCTCTAAGATAGCCAAACCTGTTTTGTCTTATGCAGGATTGTCAGAGTTAGCGGTGCTGGCAGACCGCGAAGCGTTATCTGCTAGTCGTGTGGCCGAGCGTGTCATTGAACTTCGCTCGGCGAAATTGCCGAATCCAACCGAACTACCTAATAGTGGCAGTTATTTCAAAAACCCCATTGTCGCTCGCAGCGTAGCTGATTCGCTCCTCGAAAACTTTCCTCAAGCGCCGCATTGGGTCGTAGGGCAAGAGGTTAAATTCGCAGCAGCCTGGCTAATGGACCAGTGTGGTTTCCGTGGAACGGAACTTGCAGGAGGTTTCCAACCCTACCATCTTCAGGCTTTAGTTATGACTAATCCCAAGGGTGGAAGTTATCGAGATTTGCTCCGAGCGGAAACGGAAGTGATTCGTACCGTTGCGTCTCGATTCGGGATAACACTTGAGCGTGAGCCGCAATTGTTGGGCTAACGGTGATTAATTAGTTGAGCAAGCTGGCTGAACTAATTACACTGAATCTATCAATAAATTGGCCGCTATAGAATGAAAATACTCATTGCTGATGATCACGAACTCGTCCGAACTGGAATGAAGTATCTACTACGCGCTCTTGCTTTCGATGGCATTGTTCTTGAGGCAGCTAGCGGCGATAACGCGCTAATTCAGGTTCAACAACATCAGCCCGACTTAGTGTTAATGGACGTCAACATGCCGGGCTTGGATGGTATCGAAGTAACTCGACGTATTAAGCGTATTAGGCCCGCTACTCAGGTGATTATGTTGTCCGCTTCGGTAGACTTACTTTGTATCGACGCAGCCTTGGCAGCTGGCGCTGCGGGCTATATTAGTAAATCCATTGGTGGCGACAGGCTTGAACTAGCCATTCGTACTGTCATGGGCGGTGGTTCATTCTTATGCGATGAATCGCGTCGACTTAAGGAACGGTATCGCACCAATAGGACGAACTACTTTGAGCATTTATCTGCTCGCGAGCGGCAAATTTGCCTACTTATTGCAGAAGGCATAAAAGCGAGTGAAATTGCTGAGCAATTGTCACTGAGTCCTAAGACCATCAATACCTACCGCTATCGCATCTTTGAGAAGTTTTGTGTCAATAGCGACGTAGCGCTTGCTCTAGCAATCCATCAGTATCGTCAGCGCGATGCAAGCGCAGTTACAGATGTTTGAATCTGAGCGTTTCCTTGCGGGTTTAACAAGCCAGCCCGGCGTGTATATGATGTACGACAGCGCACAAAAACTACTATACATTGGCAAGGCAAAGAATTTACGAAAGCGGGTTTCAAGCTATTTCAACGCGAGTCCCAAGCCCCTAAAAACGATGGCATTAGTCCGCAAAATAGCGGACATTCAAGTCAGTGTGGTGAGTTCCGAGACGGAGTCGCTATTACTTGAGCAGAGCCTGATTAAGACTCATCGCCCGCCGTATAATATTCTCCTTCGCGACGATAAATCATTCCCTTTTATCTATTTATCCACTCATAAGCAGTTTCCTAGACTGCAAATGTTACGCGGGAAGCGCCCTAAGCACGGTAAATTGTTTGGCCCGTATACCAGTGGCTTAGCAGTGCGAGATAGCTTGAATTATCTACAAAAGGCACTCCAATTGCGTCAATGCGATGATACGTTCTTTAGTAATCGCTCTAGACCCTGCCTTCAGTATCAGATAAAGCGGTGTAAGGCTCCGTGCGTTGGCTATATCAGCGAATCTGAGTACAAGGAGGACGTTGATGCCACTGTGGGCGTGCTCGAAGGTCGAAGCGAGAGCTTAACTTCTCACTTGGCGCAAGAGATGGAACAGCATGCGCGTAACTTCGAATATGAAGAGGCTGCACTCTGTCGCGATCGAATTAGCGCTATTCGCCATATTCAGGAGCGTCAGGGCGTTTTCAATCGTGATGGAAGTGTTGATGTCTTAGCTGTGATTTACCGAGCTGGACTCGCGATTATTCAACAACTTGAGGTACGAGGTGGGCGCATTGTAGCGAATCAGAGTTGGTTTCCTAAACTCGGCTTAGATGAGACTCCTGAGGGGCTTCTTGAGCAGTTTGTCGCTCACTATTATCTCAATGATCGTCCTGATAGGCCGGCCGAGTTGATTGTCAACATTGAACCAACCAACACTGACACGCTTCGCGCTGCAATTAGTGAATCGATGTCGCGACGATTTACTATCAGTACTAAGGTACGAAGTGATCGCGCTAAATGGCTAGAATTAGCGATTCGCTCTGCCGAGGAGAATATCGGACAACGGCTCGCTAGTAAGCGTGTGTTCTACGGCAAGCTCATGGCGTTACGAGAGGCGATTGCGCAACCGAGTATTGATCATATTGAATGTTTCGATATCTCTCATTCATCGGGTGAAGCTACCGTTGCATCCTGTGTTGTGTTCGATGAAAACGGTGCGGACAAGAAGGCTTATCGCGCTTATAACATCAAGGATGTCACCGCAGGTGATGACTATGCAGCGATGCGGCAAGCGCTTAGTCGGCGCTACCAGAGCGCGATTGAAAAACAGCGCTCGCTTCCTGATCTACTCATCATTGATGGCGGTAAGGGTCAAATGAAGCAAGCCATTGAAGTCTTGGATGAACTTGCGATTTCGGGTGTTTGTATACTGGGCGTAGCGAAGGGGCCCACGCGCAAAGCCGGTTTAGAAACCTTGTATCTAGGTCGAGAGTTAGCCGAGATCAACTTGATGCCACATGATCCTGCGCTACATTTAATCCAACAGGTACGCGATGAGGCCCATAATCATGCAGTTAGGAACCACCGTAAGCGCCGTGATAAGAAGCGTGTTGTATCTCGGTTAGATAACATTGAAGGAATCGGTCCAGCTAAAAAACAAGCGCTGCTAAGGCATTTTGGTGGCGTAGCACAAATCGAACGCGCTTCGCTGCAAGATTTATCGCGGGTCAGCGGAATATCACAAAAACTAGCAGATAAGATTTATAACCACTTTCATCCCGCATGATGCTCAGGTACGATTAGCCCACTTTTTATTAGAATTCTTAAAATATGACGATACCCAATATACTCACCACAATTCGCGTTTTCCTTATCCCTGTAATTATTCTCGTGTTTTACCTTGATTGGGTTTGGGCAGGGTTCTGGGCAAGTATCCTTTTTGGCGTAGCTGCGTTCACGGATTGGTTAGATGGTTATCTCGCCCGTCGATTAGATCAGGGCTCTGCCTTCGGTGCATTTTTGGATCCGGTTGCTGATAAACTAACCGTGAGTGTCGCGCTGATTTTGATTACCACTCACTATCCAGCAATTTCAATCACTATCGCTACGATCATCATCATCGGCCGAGAAATTATCATTTCCGCGCTAAGAGAGTGGATGGCCAAAGCAGGGCAAAGCCACTTAGTGGCGGTTGATGCAGTGGGTAAATGGAAAACTGCGGCACAAATGTTAGCTATTGGCTTCCTCATGGGATCAACTTCAGAGCCAACCGCTTGGGGCTTTTGGCCCGGCTATGTACTACTCGTTTTAGCCACTTTGCTCACTATTTGGTCGATGGCAGGGTACTTGCGTTCTGCAATGCCGGTAATCTTGCAATCTGGTCGCTAAGTTCTCTAAGTTATTGAAATTAAAGGTTGACACAAATTCCTGAGTCCATAAAATACGCCTCGTTCTCAGGTACAAAGTAATTGAGAATTTGCGGGAATAGCTCAGTTGGTAGAGCACGACCTTGCCAAGGTCGGGGTCGCGAGTTCGAATCTCGTTTCCCGCTCCAATTTATTATTTGTAATGAAGCAATTTCGCTACAAACAGTAAATTGAAAATCTGTAAAGGCGCGATAGCAAAGCGGTTATGCACTGGATTGCAAATCCACGTAGGCCGGTTCGACTCCGGCTCGCGCCTCCACTTATTTAAGTGGGCCATCCTGCCCGGGTGGTGAAATTGGTAGACACAGGAGACTTAAAATCTCCCGACCGCAAGGTCGTGCCGGTTCAAGTCCGGCCCCGGGCACCATTCTTTTTTACATCCTCATATCATCTTGAATACCGTGTGGTTAACAGCCAATACTCATACTTGTAGTATCACTCATCTCGCTTAGCTGTGTCGACTAGTCTAAACTAGCCGTCAGATGGCATGATAGGTCATCGATCATCACATAATAATAGGGAAGAACTCATGACACATATTACTGCGCTGTATGCAGGTATCCTCGCTCTGATCTGGATGGGCTTAGCATATCGAGTTGTTAAAGGTCGCTGGAAACATAAAGTTAACATTGGCAATGGTGCCAACGAAGATATGGAACGCCGTATTCGCGTCCACGCTAATGCCGCAGAGTATATGCCGTTAGCGTTAATTCTATTGGCATTGCTCGAATTAGCCGGGGTAGGACACCTCTGGTTGCATGGCCTAGGTATTGTACTAGTCGTTGCCAGAGTGTTGCATGCTGTGGGTTTTTCCAAAAGCTCTGGTGCATCGTTTGGTCGTTATTGGGGGACCCTCCTAACCTGGTTGGTCGTGACCGTGATGGCGTTAGCTAATGTGGTTCATTTCTTTATGTAGGGTCCAACAGACTCGCTGCTGATGAAGACATTCCGTCTACAAAACTCGAGATTTGTCGTTTTTTTGATGTGTTTGTTGACTAAAGAAAAAGATGCCCGGCTCAAAGAACCGGGCGAATACCATTAGGAGAATTCTTGATAGCGATTAAGCTTTCAAGACACCGGCCCCGATAGATAAGGGGGAAATGTCGAGGCCCGTACTTGAACTATCGTAGAAATTTCTGAATATGCAAGAAACTAGGTTAAAAAATGCGGTTACGACGGTAAATACGCAGCTGATGAAATGTGGTTATGCAAGTTTCTGTGCTGAACCAGGCGCTGGTAAAACTATCTTAGTACCTTGGTTACTTGCACAGTTGGGGTTTAAGCGAGTGATTGTGACTCAACCTCGTGGGCTGACGGCAATCAGCGCCGCTCGCTTTGCGGCGAACTTCCATGGTGTTGAGTTGGGTTCTGAGATCGGCTTCGCTACTGGCGATTCGAGAAATTCTAGTCATTACGCTCGCGTAGAATACGTCACCGATGGCGTTTTAGCTCGTCGTCTTGCCAGCTCAGCTGACGAATTTGATGGTGATCTATTAATTATCGATGAGTGTCATGAGCGTAGTTTGATGACAGATGCCTGTTTCGCTATGTTTACGGCTGCCAAAGAGTTATACCCAGATAGTTTCAATGCCAAACTGCTACTTATGTCTGCCACGATGAATGGTTTGCAGCTGCCAGCTAGCTTGAGTCAAGACCAAGCGATCTCCGTAGCGGGGAGAAGCTTCCCAATTGCCACTTCTTTCAAGCCCTGTGATCTAACTGATTACCAAGCCGTGGCGGATGCCGTCGTCGAAGAGGCGGAGAGAGAACCTAGCGCAACACTGGTTTTTGTCTCGGGTCAGCGTGATATTCGAGCACTTACCTCGCGGCTCAGCCAACAGACGCGCATTCCGGTGGTGGTTCTTCACGGAGGCCTCAATGTCAAGGAACAGTATGACGTAGCGCAAGCTAGTCGGAGTGCGAGAATAATACTCGCTACCAACTTAGCGGAAGCGTCTATCACTATCGAAGACGTTGGTACTGTGATTGATATGGGCTTGGTACAGAATGCCTATTTTGATCCAAAAACGGGTAATAGTGAGCTTCGACGGGAGGCTATTTCTAAAGCGTCGGCAACTCAACGAGCGGGTAGAGCGGGGCGAATAAAAGCCGGGCGCTGCGTACGTTTATGGTCGGAGCAACGTCACGCAACATTATACGAACAATCTATCGCTCCAATCGAGCGAGAATCCATCGATGAATTGCTGTTGCTATTAGGGCAATGGGGTTCATTGGATGCCGAAGACTACTATTGGTTAGCAGCTCCCAATTCCAAGCGCTGGGAGCGGACGTTACAGCGCCTTGAGCAATTTGAATTTGTCTGCGGGAGGAGGCTGACTGAAGCGGGCGAAATCGCCGCCAAGCTGCCATTAACAGCGGCATTGGCGCGCTCAGCTATCCTAGCCAAAGACGTGGAGTTACTTTCGAAGCAGCTATTAGCACTTGATGCAAAAAGTGGCACAGGAAGTACCATGATTCAGCTTAGCTCGACGCCGTTACTCACTAAGGTCCAAGCTCGGCGCAGTCAACACGTTACTCGCATAGTGGCAGCAAAACACGTTGCAATGACTCAAGTGGATGCTCACATAGCGCTTGTTTCCTCGGCACCGAATCGCCTTGCTAAACGTCTGCACGGCAATTGCTACAAAACGGCGGATAATCAAGAGGTTCTTATTACTGAGCCTGCCTCCTTGTCCTGTCCAGACACCGTATGGTTGTCCGGTATATGGGGGCAACCGCAGAAGACAGCGACGCATGTTTTAGCCTTGTCTGCTAAGGAATTCTCCTCGTTGTGTAAGCGTTTTGCTACATTGGAAGTCACAACGGTATTCGAAAACGAGCAGCTGTGGCAGCTGGATATCCTCCGGCATGGTCAATTCGAGGTGGTTGAGAATCGGAGGGTGCTACGAGGCGATGGGCTGATAGCGTATTTGGGCGCTGTAGAGGGCTCAAAATTACTGCCGTTACTAAGTTACCCTCAACGTAACGACTTTGAGCGCGAGGCGATACGTTTGTTGCTTGGTCTAGGTTTAGATAGCCGACAAGCTATCGAGCATTTGAGTAGGGCGCTTATCGGCCGTGTAGGGGTGGGTGATTCGCTGCAAGAACTCAGAAAACTCTCCATCAAGGGGCTTGTAACGGAAAGCCTGAGCTATTCCGATCAGCAGTTATTGAAGGCGAAGGCGCCGGATAATTGGCGAGGTCCACTTGGGTCAGCTGCGATTCTTTACACTCGGCACGGTGACGAGGTGCTAGCTAAAGTATCGCTGAGATTACAGTGGGTTTTGGGCTTGTCCGATGTTGTTTCCTTGGGGGTTGCACCCAATCAAATTGAACTCAGCTTTGAGTTACTGAGCCCAGCCCAACGGCCTATCCAAACCACGCGTCATCTAGGTGGATTTTGGTCGGGGAGTTATCGCGAAGTTCGCAAGGAAATGAAATCACGGTACCCGAAACATCATTGGCCTGAAGATCCAGCTAACGAAAGCCCCATCAGGATGACGCGGCAACGTTAACGCACGATTCGCTTGGCGGATTCTTTAGTAGCGTAACGACGCAGCGTATTCTCGTGCTCACCGAAAGCTTTACTAAAGTTAGCGACTCTTCTTCCTAACTAGTCCTTCCTGAGCCGTTGAGGCCACCAGCTTCCCAGTGCGGTCATAGAAAGCGCCGCGGGTGAAGGCTCGGGCGGAGCCGGCGAACGGTGCATCGGTAGTATAGAGCAACCAATTATTCAAGTTCACATCGTGATGGAACCACATTGAATGGTCCAAGCTTGCTGCCATAATGGATGGGTCTAGTAAGCTAACGCCATGAGGTCGTGCAGCAGTGCCAAGTAGGCCCATGTCGGAAACATAGGCAAGAATACCGCGCTGAATAATTTGATCATTGGGTAATACGCCATCAGCTTTTATCCAAGCCATTGAGGTTGCCGGAGCTTTTTCAGGATTGATAAATCCCAGAAAGTCGACGGGCCGAATATCTAATGGAATCGGAATCTTTGCGAAATGAGCTAACTGCGGAATTTTTTCAGCGAGTTCATTACGATGTTGGGCCATCGATTTGAAGTTTTCGGGCCCCTCGGGGAACTCAGGCGTTTCTAATTGATGTTCGACACCTGGTTCTTGCACATGGTATGAGCAGGACATGTTGAAGATTGCTTCGCCATGTTGACGCGCTACAATACTGCGGGTAGCGAAACTACGGCCATCGCGGATTCGGTCCACTTCGTAGCGAATGGGCTCCTTCGGGTCGCCGATTTTTAAAAAGTAGGCATGTAGCGAGTGAGGGAGTAAGCCGTCAATGGTATCGGTTGCTGCCAGCAGAGACTGAGCAATAACCTGACCGCCAAAGACCCGAGGCAGCCCCATAGAGGTGCTATTTCCATAATAAATGCCATCTTTATCGGCTTGGACGTTCAAAATCTTGATTAATTGCTCTAAAATTTGCGTCATAGGTCATTCTCGGTGATTATTAGGTTTCAATCGCCCACAGATATTTAAGGAATAGGATTGATGGTACCTCAGGCTTCAACCAGTATCGAGCGCGCACAGAAAAAAGTTCAACTTTTTCGTGCTCGAGAGCAAGCCATTCTCGACGCCGCGTTGGAACTGTTACTTAAGTACGGTGAAGATCGCGTGACGGTTGAGAGTATTGCCGAACACATTAACATTGGTAAAGGTACTATCTACAAACACTTCCGTTCAAAGAGTGAAATCTATATTCAGTTGCTGCTGGATTACGAACGACAGCTGACCGAGAGCTTACAAGATGCACTAAAGGAATCTTCCGCTGCTGCCGCCCGAATCTACTTCGATGTGCGCTTGAGCAATCCTGAGCGTGACCGCCTCTTTCAGCGCCTTGAAGAGCGTCTTCTTGCCGACGGTGGTGTCGAAGAACAGATTGGCCAGCTTCATGCTTTGCGCTCGTCTAATCGTGACGGTTTGAATGCAATGATTGGCGAACGTATCCGCATTGGCGCGCTTGAGAATGTGGATCCAGCCTACCACTTTTGCATTTGCTGGGCGCTAGCTCAGGGTGCCGTTGAACTCTGGCACTCACCATTCTTCTCTGAAATTCTTAAAGATAAGGATGACTTCATGGAGTTTGTGAAGGACATCGGAATCAACATGGGACGCGTAGGAGCGCTGCACCATACGTCGAATTCAAAGAGCGAATAACTCCAGACGAATTATTTATTCTTTTAGACGAATATTTCGAACAATATTAACCCCTCCGCAGCTTGCAATCAGGCTGCTGCTGAGTGACGATAATTGCCATCTCCGAATTGGCTAATGTGCTCGTTGCACGTTGCTAATTTCGCTACCATAACAACAATAAAAGGCCTTAAGCCTGGGTACCAGATGTTAGCTAATTTCGTTATTTATTCGCACGAAGATCAATCGATTGTCAAAGACTGGGAGAGTACGCTCAGCGTTCAGGCCAAGAAGCGCGCCGGCAGCTTTGCGGTTAAGTCGTCCTATGTTGTGGGGCCGCAAGCGCTAGAGGCTTGCCTTAGTGAAGATATCAACTTACAGGCGCTGGTGTTAGTCACACCGCTCTGCGCACAAACATTAGGTCAGATTAAGGCGCTTA
Source organism: uncultured Umboniibacter sp. (assembly GCF_947497555.1). Taxonomy (NCBI): domain Bacteria; kingdom Pseudomonadati; phylum Pseudomonadota; class Gammaproteobacteria; order Cellvibrionales; family Cellvibrionaceae; genus Umboniibacter; species uncultured Umboniibacter sp. Next base: position 127,757 of record NZ_CANMGY010000005.1, on the reverse strand, counting down.
GGCCGTCGCTTGATTTATTAGTCGCGATGACTGAGACAGGACAGACCAAGCAAGACCGAGCGCTACGCGAACAGTACGGTATCAAACAGCTTATTGGCATGAATGACCAGCCTGCACAGCAGGTGGTCAACGCCATTGCTCAGTGCATCGAACATCGCGCCGCAACGCCCTTTGCGGACGCGCTCACTCAGTATGTAAAAGCGAACCGCGATTCTTGGCATACCCCCGGTCATTTCGGCGGGAGTAGCTTGAGTCATAGCGACTGGGCAAATCATTTCTATGACCTAGTAGGTCCTAACGTTTTTGCGCTGGATTTAAGTGTTTCAGTGGCGGAGCTTGACTCACTCCACGAGCCGCATTCCGTGATCGCTCAAGCTAAGGAGTTGGCCGCTGAAGCGTTTGGAGCTAAGCATACCTATTTCGCTACCAATGGTTCATCCACTGCGAACAAAGTAATTCTGCAAGCCCTAGCGCATCCAAGAGATGTACTATTGGTGGATCGAGGGTCTCATAAGTCAGTCCATCACGGTATCATCATGTCCGGCGCGCAACCCGTATGGCTGGAGCCTTCGTGCAATCACGAACTTGGCTTAATGGGGCCCGTTCCTAAACAGGCTATTTTTGATGCGATCGACGCTAATCCCAACGCAAAACTGATCTTCCTGACTAGCTGTACCTATGATGGCTTGCGCTACGATATGGCACCGATTGTTGAAAAAGCCCACGCTCATGGTATTAAGGTGGTCGTGGATGAGGCTTGGTACGCGCATGGATATTTCCATCCCAAGCTCCGCCCTACAGCGCTGGAATCCGGTGCGGACTACGTGACTCAGAGTACCCATAAGGTGTTATCCGCGTTCTCCCAGGCGTCGATGATTCATGTGAATGATCCGGACTTTGACGCCCATCGATTCCAAGAATTCTTCAATATGCATGCCTCAACCAGTCCGCAGTATTCCATGATTGCCAGTTTAGACGTTGCCCGCATGCAGGCGAGTATGGAAGGCTACGGTCGACTTTCTCAGGCGCTACGTCTGGCGCAGCAGTTGCGCGATGCGATTAATGAAATTAGTGGCCTTCGTGTTCTGGAGTGTGATGAAATTATCGCCGATAGTTTGGTTGATGATAGCATTAGCTTCGATCCCACCAAGATCACCATTGACCTAAGAGCTTGTTCGCTTTCCGGTGCGCAGTTACAGAATCGCCTTCTCGATAGTCACGCTATACAGGTTGAAAAGTACACCGAGCACACACTGTCCTTACTTGTGACGATTGGTACCACGGCGAGCAAGGTTGAACGCCTGATTGATGCGTTACAACAGGAATCGCGTGACGCGTCGCTCGTTGAAACAATTCAGCCTGCGTATCGTCTTCCGCCTTTACCTATTCCGACATCTCGTTTCGTCCGGCCTCGCGATGCGCTGAAACTGCTGGCTGAAGATGTTGCGCTGAAGGATGGGCAGGGGCAGGTGAATAGCGCCCTGGTTGGTAGAGTGGTTCAAGACTTAATTGCCCCGTATCCGCCTGGCGTTCCGCTATTAACCCCGGGTGAAGAAATCAACTCGGAAGTATTGGAGTGGCTAGCGCGCTGGTTACAAAGCGATGACGATGCCGAAATTCACGGCCTTAACTGGATCAACGGTAAAGCCTATTTCCGCTGTTGTCTTATGGATGAAGGCACTCACTAGTTAAACTCGAAAATTCCTTAAGTGATCGCAACTAGCGTTCGCTCAAGGGCTTAGCACAAGCAGCGTGGAAGAAGTAAACAATCCGTCGCGATCTATTCGTCTAGCAGGACGTATTCGAGGTCTGCCTTGGCACCTAAAAGGCCGACCTCCGCATCATAAACTGCTACCTCTACAGCAAAGCTTCTTCGTCCATTGTGCTGTGACTCAGCTAAAATCCTGGCGCATAACAGGGCGTCATTGCTAATCGGCTTCAAAAACTGTACCTGCTGCTCCCGAATGACTAGTGCTGGAAGGGCGGCGCCATTAAGCTGCTGGGCAACGTGAAACCAACCCAAAGTCGTAGTCAGTAGGCTAATAGATCCGCCAAAAATGCTCAGCTTATGATTGCGGTGCAATGTAATGGGGGCCAAAAGGAAACTCGATGAGCTTTTTGGAGATAGGTCATAGGGCTCTGTATTTAAAGCCTGAAGAAGAGGTATATCCTGGAGCAGTTGGTCCCATCTCTTCACTTTTTAAGTACCTTGTGCAGTTGCTCGCCCGCTGCCTGGTTCCCGTGTGCTAGCTCCGTAATAATGGCGCTCAGACTGGCGTAGGCATCACGAAGTTCAGGATTGAGAGACAGGGCGCTCAAATGTTTTTCGACGGTCGCAATGTCACCGCGTTTTACGGGGCCGGTTAGGGCATCGCTGGGCGAATTCTGCTGCAGGTTCTCTAGGGTGTTGCGCATCAGCGAATTGACTAGGGAGGCCGCTTGCTCCGCAGAGATTCCCGATTGCTCGGCTACCGTTTGTGCCGCGGAGGAAAGACCTACGAGTAAATTCGATGCCATGACCGAAGCCGCGTGATAATGCGCTCTGGAGATGTTTTCGCTAAAGATTAAGTTTTCTGATAGTGGCGAAAATAGCTGTTCCAGAGAAGGCTGATTAACGGCCGACGATTCAATCGCCAAGGTTGAGCCGTGAAAGGTGTCTAAGCCTACGAACGCACCGGTGAAACTATAGGCTGGGTGAACGGCGGCTAGCATATAGGGTTGTTCCATCAGCGGGGATAAGGCTTCAACCCCAAGGCTTCCTGAGCAGTGAATAACGAGCCTAGGATTGATAGCCAGTTTGCTAAGCTGCTGCGCGACCGACGTTATTTCCGCGTCGGTTACCGCCAGAACGAGCAGGTCAATGTTGGTGAGGTCTGCGAACGTCGCGATGGACCAAAACGCTAACGGCTCCACAATGTCGGATCTAGACGAAATCAGTATTTCGGCGCTTGGATAGGCTTGATGAATCAGACCTGAGAGTCCGCGAGCTAATTTCCCCTGACCGATGAAACCGACCCGTTCAAGCTCAATCATGGGAGCTTAGACTCGGGCCTTGACGGTCAAACTCACGCATCGGCGAGTAGGGCGCGATAGCGTGTAAGCGTATTCGCCAATCCCATATCAAGGGATTCGATGGTTAGGGCATGACCGATACTTACTTCACTGAGCTCAGGCAGAGCTTTAAAGAGGGCCATATTATCAAGGTTAAGGTCGTGACCGGCATTGATACCTAAACCCAAAGAGTGGGCTAATTGCGCGCACTTAGAATATTGTAAAAAGCTATCCTTAGCTTCCTGCTCTGAACGATTATATGCGTCGGCAAACGGACCCGTATAGAACTCGATTCGGTCTGCGCCGGTACTTGGAACTTGCCTAATCTGCTCCTCGTCCGCGTCCATAAACAATGATACGCGGCAGCCGAGTTCTTGGCAGAAAGCTATTTGTTTTTCCAGTAACGAATTGTCACCACTTAAGTCAAAGCCGTGATCAGAAGTGAGCTGATCATCGCTGTCTGGGACTAATGTAACTTGATCGGGTTTTACCTGCCGGACTAATTCGAGGAATCCGGGATAGCTGCCTAGGGCCTCCGCATTCGGATTTCCTTCAATATTATATTCAATGCTTGGAAATTCAGTGCACAGCGCAGCCAGGGGCGCGATATCGTTAGCGCGGATATGGCGCTGATCGGGGCGCGGGTGAACGGTAATCCCTTGTGCGCCAAGTTCAATACAGCGGCGGGCGTAGCTAACGAGATCTGGATTGTTGCCTTCGCGCGAATTACGAATCAATGCTATCTTGTTGATGTTTACACTGAGTATAACCATGATTATCGCTCTCGATTTCCTTAATCCAAATTAGCCGAACTGGGTTGGCTGGTAAGTGTTGATACGTCTCAAATTGGCGTACGGGTTCTTTCGCGATGGCATCTACCACCGTCATACCACAGTCAACACGGGCAAACACAGTGTAGCCCAGGCTCTCTTCGCTAGGGTCTAGATGCGGGTTTTCCTTAAGGTTGATGTAAAACTGTGAATCAGCCGAGTTAGGATCGCTCCACCGGGCCATGGCCAGGGTGCCGCGGATATTCTTTAAACCATTGCGACTTTCGTTTTCGATGGGATCTCGTGTTTCCGGAGTATCTAGCACGGTGTTGACACCCCCAGTCTGAATCATAAAGTCATCGATAACCCGATGAAAGATCAGGTGCTTATAGAAGTCATCGGCAACGTAAGTCGCAAAGTTTTTAGTGGTGATAGGTGCCTCTTCATCAAAGGTTTCAATGTAGATAGTGCCAAGATCGGTAAACATCTCATAATGCTTGCCATGGGCAGAAACTGCCAATAAACACATTAAAAGGAGTAACAGAGAACGGAACATTAGGGTAGAACCACCTTATAGGGTTTAACTGTCACGTTAGCATAAACGCCGCGCGCTACGTAGGGGTCTGCATCAGCCCAGCTTTGTGCGGCAGCTAAACTCTCAAACTCTGCGACCACCAACGAGCCACTAAATCCGGCTTCGCCCGGATCCTCACTATCGATGGCCGGGTGAGGCCCCGCTACGAGTAATCTACCTTCATCTTTTAGCGCCACGAGTCGTTCAATGTGGGCAGGACGAGCGCTCAGACGCAGTTCAAGGCTATTCGGTACATCCTGAGAAATGATGGCGTAATACATAGTTCTCTAATCCTTTGAATTTTCTTCTTTTAAAGCGGGTAGCAAAATGGCGGCGGTGATTAGCATAATAGCGACACTAAAGCCGATGGAGCTATAGAACTTAAAATCAACCCAAGTGGCTTCGCTAAAATTATAGGCTACCGCCAAATTTAGTGCCCCGACGAAGCTGAGGTAAACAACCCAAGTCCACTCTAGCTTTGACCACACTGGGTTTGGCAGGGACATTTGCGTTTGCATCGCCAGCTTCAGCCACGAGCGACGGCCCATTAATTTGGGTACTAGAATTCCGAGGGCCAATGCCCAGTTAACCAGTGTTGGCTTCCATTGGATAAACTCTGCGCTGCGTAACAGGAGTGTCACAGAGCCCAAAATGAGAATAGCCGCGGTGGTCCAGAAAGTGCGTTTATCAATTTTACGGGTACTCACAACATCAACCAAGAAGAATAGCGTTGAGCTAATCATGAGTGCCCACGTAGCGGAGTAGATACCGTCAAAGGTATAACTATAGTCAAACAGGCTAATCGTCTGTCCATCAGCTTGGTACACGAGGAAAAATAGGACTAACGGAATAAATTCAAAAAGTTGTTTCATTACTCACACATCGACAATTTAGGTTTGTGCCATCATAATGAAGAGAAATGATTAAGTCACCTACATGAAACACGCAATCAATACTTGGGATTTCCACTTTCACTCGAATTTATCGGATGGCGCCCATTCGCCTGAAGAATTAGCCGAATTCTGCGTTGCCGCAGGTATCACTGCAGCGGCACTAACTGATCACGATACAACAGCCGGTATTGAGCGCTTTCGCGCTGCCGCTGGAGATCGCTTTCAAGTGATCAGCGGCATCGAGTTATCATCGCGCTGGCAACGACAAAATATTCATGTTGTGGGTCTTGGCTTTGATGTCACGCATTCGGCCATTCTAGAAATGATTGATCTACAGACGTCGTTGCGAAACGAACGTAACGCGAAGATTGCTAACCGTTTGAATAAGTTGGTAGGCGGCGATCATGACATCCTTGCAATGGCTCAGGAGCTTTCCGGAGAAGGGCAGTTATGCCGGCCACATTTCGCCCAAGTTGTTGTTAATCTTGGCTTAGTGAATGATACAGGTAGGGTCTTTGATCGTTGGTTGGGTAACGGCAAGCCAGCGGCCGCGAGCATTGAGTGGCCTGATATCAGTGCAGTGGTTGAAGCAATTTCAGCGGCGGGTGGCTTTGCCGTGATTGCCCACCCAATGCATTACAAAATGACCCGCAGCAAACTGGAGTCGTTGATGGCTGATTTCGCAGAATGCGGCGGTCAAGCCATCGAAGTGGCAACACCTGATCTACAATTAAACGGTGTGCAGTCCCTGATCGACCGAGCGGCTAAATATGGGCTGATTGCGTCGGGAGGTAGTGACTTCCATAATAGTTCTTGGGGTGGCCGCGGGGTGGGAAGATTTCCGCAGTTGCCCGAAAATACGGCAAGTGTTGTATCTGCCCTCGTAGCAGGAGAAGCATTATGAGTCAGTTTTTCCAAATTCACCCCGATAACCCGCAGCTCCGCTTGGTTCGTCAAGCCGTTGCCATCATGCGAGATGGCGGAGTTATTGCCTATCCAACGGATTCCGGTTATGCGTTGGGTTGTATGTTGGGTCGCAAGCGCGCGATTGAACGGATCCGTCGAATTCGTGGCTTAGATAGCAAGCATCCGCTGACCTTGGTCTGCGGTGACCTGTCGTCAGTTGGGGTGTATGCCAAGGTCGATAACACGGATTATCGAATGTTAAAAGCCGCTATGCCCGGCGCGTTCACCTTTATTCTCAATGCTACCACCGAAGTCCCTCGACAGATGATGCATCCAAAGCGACGCACCATTGGTATTCGCGTGCCGGATAATGCGATATCACAGGCGTTACTGCTAGAGTTGGGCGAGCCGATTATTAGCACCACGATGATTCCACCCAATGAAAATGACGCGCTGTTCGACCCGATAGAAATTCGTGAACGCTGGGAACATGAATTAGACCTCATCATTGACGGCGGCTCCGTTCCTCCCGAGGAAACGACGATGATTGATCTAACGTCACATGTTCCGGAATTGATTCGAAGGGGTGCGGGCGACTGGACGCCATTTTTCGCTGACGAGCCCGCTTAAAATCGGTACACTCATAGATATCTCAACAAAGGGTGCTGGCGTGGACAACGAAACCGATGACGGAGTAATCGTCGCAGGAGCGACTGTTACAGAATTGCCAAAGGATCTTTTTATACCTCCCGATGCGCTGAAGGTGATCTTGGAATCGTTCCAAGGTCCGCTGGATCTGCTTTTATACCTCATTCGCAAGCAAAACATCGACATACTCGACATCAACGTCGCTGAGATCACTCGCCAGTACATGTCTTATATTGAGATGATGCATAGCCTTGAGCTTGAGTTGGCTTCTGAATACTTAGTGATGGCGGCAACACTGGCTGAAATCAAATCAAGAATGCTGTTGCCCCGGAGTTCCGAGCACGACGACGATGATGAAGATCCTCGGGCAGCATTGATCCGCCGTTTACAGGAGTATGAACGATTTAAGGCTGCGGCGTTGCGAATAGATAACCTTCCTAGAGTGGGTAGAGAAATTTATTTAGCCGAACCAGCGAGCTACGCGCCAATCGTTGAGCGAGCTCACCCCGATGTCTATCTAGGTGAGTTGAGTCTGGCCTTCGCGGAAGCGTTGAAGCGTGCCAGCATGTTTGAATCACATCAGGTTGCTCGCGAACAGCTGAGTACCCGTGAGCGGATGTCGCAGATTCTCGACCGCCTTGCGGGGCGCACCGAACTCTCACGCTTTAGCGATTTGTTTGACGGACGCGAAGGGCGGCAGGGGGTCGTGGTGACATTCCTTGCTATCATGGAGCTGATCAAAGAGTCACTTCTGGATATCGTGCAATCTGAGCAGTATGGTGAAATTCGCGTTAAACGACGTCAGGAGGACGTTTTCAATGGATAAACTTACCCGCGCAAATATTGTTGAGGCGCTCATATTTACCTCCGACGAGCCCGTCAGTAAAGAGCGAATGAAACGCGTATTCGGCGATGCGCCGCCCACCTCTGCAGAGTTGGATGAATCGCTCGCAATTATTACTGAGCGACAGTGCGGTGGAGTTCAGCTCCAAAGGGTAGCCAGTGGCTGGCGTTTCGCAGCCATCGACGAAGCAATCCCGTATCTCTCTACTCAGCACGAGGAGCGTCCGCAAAAATATTCTCGCGCAATGCTGGAAACTCTCGCATTAATAGCGTATAAGCAGCCCCTCACACGGGGTGAGATTGAAGACGTTCGCGGGGTAGCCGTTAGTTCGCACATTATGAGAACACTTAGTGAGCGCGGATGGGTGAAAGTTGTCGGTCACAAAGAGGTGCCAGGCAGACCCTCTCTCTACGCAACGACGCCGGCTTTCTTAGATTATTTCAACCTGAGATCGCTAAGTGAGCTACCTTCATTAGACGAGCTTCGTGATTTAGAAGAAATCGGCCGTGATGTATTCACGAGTGCTGAGATTACTGATGATTATACTAGCGTGACGCACGAAAGTGCCGATTACGCCCTAAACGAGGAAAACTAAGCCAGATGAATAATGGCGAGAAGATTCAAAAGGCACTAGCAGCTAGCGGTGTCGCGTCACGACGTGAGGTCGAACGCATGATTGCTGACGGTAAGATTACCGTTGATGGCGAACAGGCTCACGTGGGAATGCGCATTAGTGGTACAGAGCGTATCGAAGTTGAGGGTAAACGAGTTCGTCTAGCAACATTGGATCGACGCCGCGTTATTCTCTATCACAAACGTGAAGGCGAGGTATGTACGCGTAAGGACCCTGAGGGTCGCCCGACCGTTTTTTCCAACCTGCCATCGATTAATGGCGAGCGCTGGATTAGTGTTGGTCGTTTAGATATTAACACCAGTGGGTTGCTGTTGTTCACCAATGACGGGGAGCTAGCGAATCGTTTGATGCACCCGCGTTATAATATGGATCGTGAATACGCGGTTCGGGTCCACGGTGATGTAACCGATGAGATGCTGGGTAGGCTGAAAGAGGGCGTCTGGCTAGAAGATGGTATGGCCAAGTTCACCGATATCCGTAAAGGTAACAATGAAACTGAAGGCCGTAATAGCTGGTTTTACTGTGCGTTATTAGAGGGCCGAAACCGTGAGGTTCGCCGTCTTTGGGAGTCGCAGGAGGTCGAGGTAAGCCGATTGAAGCGGGTTCGCTATGGGCCGGTATTTATTCCGTCGCACCTAACACAAGGTTCTTGGTTGGAGTTGCCGCCTCAGGACGTGTCGGTGTTGCTGCGCGAAGTGGAGCTCCACGGCGAGAAGCACAAGCTTACTCCGGACCAGTTAGCGCAGTTTAAACGGCAAAATACCCGTCTACGCCGCAAGGCTGAGCGAAGCAAGAAGCCCAAGCGTTAGATGATATCGCGATGACGTTCAGCTACTAAAATGGTTGCAGAGCGTTACCGAGAGGGCGCTACCGAGTATTAAAAGAAAGCGAGCTAGTAGCTCGCTTTTTTTGTGTCTTAAAGTTAGCCGTTGAGTGCTCAGTAACTCAACTGTTCACCTGACACGCCAATGCTATCGTCGCTAAGAAGAAACAGATACCAGGGCATGAGTTCCTCTGGACTTTTCACCGATGCTGGATTCTCAGCAGGGTAGGCGCCTGCGCGCATGGCGGTGCGGGTAGCACCCGGATTGAAAGTATTACAGCGAACATTGGAGATGCCGTCGAGTTCATCCGCTAACGTGAGCGCCAAACCCTCCGTCGCGAATTTTGAAACACCATAGGCTCCCCAGTGAGCGCGGGCTGTTCGGCCGACACTGGAGGAGGTGAAGATTAGCGAGCTATGCGCTGGGATTTCAAGTAGCGGCAGCATGGCTTTACTGAGCAAGAAGGTCGAATTAACGTTCACCTGCATCACCCGTTGCCAGGTTTCCGCAGGATAGTTGGTAATAGGCGATCGACGACCGAGTAGCGAGGCATTGTGAACAAGGCCGTCTAGCCGACCATACTCGGCCTCGATGGATGCGGCAAGGGTGTTGTAGTCATCCTCTTGGGCGCCGCTTAAATCGAAGGCTAAGATGGCAGGCTCGGGGGCGCCAAGTGCGCAAATCTCGTCATAGATCTGCTCAAGCTTGGCGGTGGTTCTACCCAGCAATAACACCGTTGCTCCGTGCTTGGCGGCAGTCAGGCTCAAGGATTTCCCGATGCCGTCGCCGGCGCCGGTAACTAAGATTACACGATTCTTCAGGCAGTCTTCGCCGGGCTGATAGTTTGGATCGAGTTTTGTCATTAGGATTCTGGTCGCTTGGTATGGAACATGTAGTTTACATCAAGATCATTTGGATTGAGCTTGTACTGCTTAGTAAACGGGTTGTAGGTTAGGCCCGTGCTGTCAATGAGCGTTAGTTTCGCATCGCGAAGGGCGCTCGCAAGCTCAGACGGTTTGATGAACTTACTGTATTCGTGGGTGCCTTTAGGGAGCATCTGCAGGACGTATTCTGCACCGACGATGGCGAACATATACGACTTAGGGTTGCGGTTAAGGGTTGAGAAAAACACGTGTCCTCCTGGCTTTACCAGTTTGGCGCAGGCGCGCACAATCGAGGCGGGGTCGGGGACATGCTCAAGCATCTCCATGCAAGTGACGACGTCGAAACTTGCTGGCATTTCCTCGGCTAGCTCTTCAACGGGTACTTGGCGGTAGTCTATCTCTAGGCCAGTTTCGAGGGCATGTAATTTAGCAACACTAAGCGGTGCTTCACCCATATCAATGCCCATGCTCACGCTGCCGCGCTGAACGCAGGCCTCCGTAAGTAAACCGCCGCCGCAACCTACATCTAAATGGCGCTTGCCTGGGAGGCGAGTGCGCTCATCGATATAATTGGCACGCAAGGGATTAATTTGGTGTAACGGCTTGAATTCGCTATTCGGGTCCCACCATTTGTGAGCAAGTTGTTCAAATTTTGCAATTTCACTAGGGTCGACATTCAGCGGTGTTTTTTCCACGCGTCTTTCCTCTTGTTAATGTCAGTTTTAGGCACAGTCTACACCTTTATTTGCCTAGCATCAGCTCCAAAACGATAGACCTTACATTGACGTGCCAATTACCCTGAAAAAGGGTATGAAAAAGAATGAGTTATGGTACACTAAAATTCATATTCTAAGCGTTGCAGCGTCAGCCCTATATTCAAATAATGACGGGCGTTCAAAGCCACGTATTCAACCACAATAAGGAAACTCTTATCAGATGGGTGAGTTAGCACAAGAAGTACTGCCAATTAACATTGAGGATGAACTGAAACAAAGTTACCTCGATTACGCAATGAGTGTCATTGTCGGGCGTGCATTGCCTGACGTTCGCGATGGAATGAAGCCAGTTCATCGTCGCGTTTTGTTCGCGATGAGCGAACTAAAAAATGACTTCAACAAGCCGTACAAAAAGTCGGCACGTGTTGTCGGTGACGTTATCGGTAAGTATCACCCTCACGGTGACTCTGCTGTTTACGACACAATTGTTCGAATGGCTCAGCCTTTTTCGCTTCGCTATCCGCTCGTTGATGGTCAGGGTAACTTTGGTTCGATTGATGGTGATAATGCTGCTGCAATGCGTTACACCGAAGTTCGAATGGCTAAGGTGGCACATGAGCTGCTGGCTGATTTGGATAAAGAGACAGTTGATTTCGTGCCTAACTACGACGGCACAGAGCATATTCCCGCTGTACTGCCAACTCGTATTCCTAACTTGCTGGTTAATGGCGCCTCCGGTATCGCGGTGGGCATGGCGACCAATATTCCGCCCCACAACCTAAAGGAAGTCGTTGGCGCCTGTTTGCACCTTATTGAGAATCCTCACGCTACCATCGAAGAATTAATGGAGTTTGTTCCAGGTCCTGATTTCCCAACCGCGGCAATCATTAATGGCCGTGCAGGCATCGTTGAGGCTTACCGAACGGGCCGCGGTCGTATTCGAATCCGTGCTCAGGCTGATGTGGAAACGAACGATAAAACGGGCCGTGACACAATTGTTGTTAACGAGATCCCTTACCAGGTTAACAAAGCTCGCTTGATCGAAAAGATCGCGGAGCTGGTGAAGGATAAAAAGCTCGAAGGTATTTCTGAGCTGCGCGATGAGTCGGATAAAGACGGCTTGCGCATCGTGATTGAACTGAAGCGCGGTGAGCAGGGTGATATCGTCCTGAATAACCTGTTTAAGCAAACTCAGCTCGAAACGGTATTTGGTATCAATATGGTGGCATTGGCTGACGGCCAACCGCAGACCTTAAACCTTCATCAGATGCTGACGCACTTTATTCGTCACCGCCAAGAAGTCGTCACTCGCCGTACGGTTTACTTGCTTCGTAAAGCCCGAGAACGAGGTCATATCCTTGAAGGTTATGCGGTGGCTTTGGCGAACATCGACCCTATTATTAAGGTGATTCGTAACTCACCATCGCCTTCTGAAGCTAAGGTGTTGTTGCTAGAACAGTACTGGGATGCAAGTGCTATTAATGCAATGCTTGCGAGCGCCGGTACGACCGATTCACGCCCAGACGGTTTAGCGCCAGAGTTTGGCCTAAGCGAGAAGGGTTATAAGCTATCTCCTGTCCAAGCTCAGGCTATCCTAGAGCTTCGTTTACACCGCTTAACGGGTATGGAACATGACAAGCTAATTGGTGAATATAAAGAGAAGTTGGCACAGATTGCTCGCTTCCTTGAGATCCTAGGTTCTAAAGAAGAGCTAATGGGTGTTATTCAGCAGGAGCTAACAGCCATTACCGAAGAGTACGGTGATGACAGACGCTCAGTGATTCAAGCCTCTACACATGATTTGAATGTGGAAGACCTTATCGCTCCAGAGGAGCGCGTGGTGACGATCTCTCACCAGGGTTATGCAAAGACGCAATCCTTAGGCGACTACCAAGCGCAGCGTCGAGGTGGTATGGGTAAAAGTGCCACAGCGGTCAAGGATGAAGATTTCGTTCAGCATTTGACCATTGCAAACACGCATACCATGATGCTCTTCTTCACTAACCTGGGTAAAGTTTACTGGCTCAAAGTGTTCCAGATCCCACTGGCGTCCCGTGGCGCACGTGGCCGCCCAATGGTTAACTTGCTCAACCTTGACGAAGGTGAGCGCGTGACTTCCATGTTGCCAGTTGAAGAGTATACCGAAGATCAGTTTATTTTCTTCGCGACAGCGAATGGTACGGTTAAAAAGACACCGCTAATGGCGTTCTCACGTCAACGTAGCGTCGGTTTGATTGCCATCGATCTGGTAGAAAATGATGTGCTAGTCTCCACCGCCATTACCGATGGTGCTCAGGATGTCATGCTGCTCTCCAGTGAAGGGAAGTCAGTCCGTTTCCGTGAGTCGGACGTTCGTTCTATGGGTCGTACCGCTAAAGGTGTTCGTGGTATTCGTTTGCCAGAAGAACACTCGGTGCTTTCGATGATTATTCCTGAAGAGAACGGCTACATTTTAACTGTTTCTGAGAATGGTTATGGTAAACGAACTGCAGTGACTGAATACCCCTGTAAGGGACGCGGTGGTAAAGGTGTTATCGCCATGACCTGCAGTGAGCGTAACGGTTCAGTCGTTGGTGCGGTTCAGGTGAAGTCTGGTGACGAGATTATGTTGATTTCAGATCAGGGCACGCTTATTCGTACCCGAACTGATGAGATTTCTCAGTCTGGCCGTAACACTCAGGGTGTTCGTGTTATCCGAGTTAAGGGTGATGAGAATCTTGTCTCAATGGCTCGCATCGATGAATCTCAGATTCAAGAGGAACTACCGCCGGAAGAAGACGCTGAAGACTCAGTATCGACTACGCCAGTGGGTGACTCTGATGCGCCAGCTGCTGACGGTGAATCGTCGAACGAATCAGACGTAAGTTCTGACTAATGTTTTAGCCTGACGGAGGTATCGTGAGGGCGTTTAATTTTTGTGCGGGGCCGGCCTCGCTGCCAACAGCGGTACTCGAACAGGCTCAGGCAGAGCTACTCGACTACCAATCGTCGGGTGTTTCAATTATGGAGGTCAGCCATCGCGGCGACCTTTTTATGTCGGTGTTGGCAAGCGCTAAAGCTCGCCTTCGCCGTCTGATGAAGCTTCCTGAGTCACATGACATCCTCTTTATGCAGGGTGGAGCAACGGCTCAGTTTTCACTAATTCCTAGTCATTTTCTTCACGGTGTTGGCGCTTATGTCAATTCGGGTCAGTGGTCGATCAAGGCTATTGAGGCCGCGAAGCGTTTCGGTGATGTTCAGGTTTTGGCCTCAAGTGAAGAGGCTAACTTCAGTTACATGCCTCCTCAGGCTAGCTGGGATAAGCTTTCAGCGAATGCGGATTATCTTCACTACACACCGAATGAGACCATTGGTGGGGTGCGAAGTCCGTTCATTCCTCAGGTTGATGTGCCGCTTATTGCCGACTTTTCATCGTCTATTCTCAGTGAGACTATCGATGCTTCCAAATTCGACTTTATTTATGCAGGTGCGCAGAAGAATATTGGACCTGCGGGCGTTGTAGTCGTAATTGTAAAGCGCGAACTACTCAAGACGGCCAGAGAACAGGCTTCTCCAGTCTTCGATTACAGCAAAATGTTGTCGGCTGACTCGATGGTTAATACGCCACCGACCTATAGTATCTATCTAGCAGACTTAGTTTTTAAGTGGTTGGAGGAGCAAGGTGGTGTGAGTGCCATGGAAGCGATTAATAATCAGAAAGCAGCTAGTCTGTATGATTGTATTGATAACTCTGGCTTCTATCGTAATCCCGTTGCGCTCTCGGATCGGTCAAAAATGAATGTGCCATTTATCCTGGCTGATGATCGTCTCGATGCAACCTTCCTTGCGGAATCGGAGGCTGCAGGCCTTAAGAGCCTTGCCGGCCACCGTTCAGTGGGGGGAATGCGTGCAAGTCTTTACAATGCGATGCCGTTATCAGGCGTTAATGCACTAACAGAATTCATGCGCGACTTTGAACGTCGCTACGGTTAAAAATTATGTCTACGGAAAATGAACTCAAAGGCCTTCGCGAGAATATTGACGCGATTGATAGCCAGCTTATCGAGCTAATTAGCGAACGCGCTAAGTGTGCCGAGAAAGTGGCAGAAGTTAAATCAAAGGCGAGCGATAACGAGGTTGCACTGTTTTATCGCCCAGAGCGCGAAGCTCAGGTTCTTCGCTCGGTGATGGAACGCAATCCAGGCCCGTTTTCTAATGAAGAGCTGGCGCGTTTATTTCGCGAAATTATGTCGTCATGCCTAGCGTTGGAACAGCCTATTCGTGTGGCATTCTTGGGCCCAGAGGGCACCTTCACCCAGCAGGCGGCTATTAAACACTTCGGTAAGTCTGCCGTGGCTAGGCCAATGGGAGCCATTGATGAGGTTTTCCGTGAAGTTGCCGCGGGTGCAGTGAACTATGGAGTAGTACCGGTGGAGAATTCCACTGAAGGTGTTGTTAATCACACCTTAGATAACTTCATTGAGTCGTCAGTGCGGATTTGTGGTGAGGTCGAGCTTCGTATTCACCATCATTTATTGGTTGCTGACACCACCAAGATTAAGCAAATCTCGCGTGTTTATTCACATGCTCAGTCTTTCGCTCAGTGTCGAAAATGGTTGGATGCTAATTATCCAACCGTCGAGCGGGTAGCGGTTAATTCGAATGCCGAGGCGGCGAAGCGAATTAAGAGCGAGTGGCATTCAGCTGCTATTGCGGGTGATATGGCTCAAGAGCTCTACGATCTTCAACCCATCGAAGAGAAGATTGAAGACCACCCAGATAACACGACACGCTTCCTAATTATTGGTTCAGAAGCGGTGGCTCCTAGTGGTAACGATAAGACTTCGATTGTCGTGTCTCTGCGCAACAAGCCCGGAGCGCTGCATGATTTGCTGCGCCCGTTCTATGAGAATGGTATTGATCTGACTCGCGTGGAAACTCGACCGTCTCGCAATGCGAAGTGGACGTATATTTTCTTCGTTGACTTCATCGGCCACAGCGAAGACGCGGTGGTAAAGTCTGTACTTGAGTCAATTGCGGCGAATTCGGGCGATCTTCGTATTTTAGGCTCTTACCCAATCGCGGTGCTATGAGCTCAGAACCTACATTACCTACCGTAGGTGTTCTCGGTCTTGGGATGATGGGGGCGTCGCTAGCAGCGGCGCTTAGCCAGCGCGGTTATCGAGTTTTTGGCTTTGATAATCATGCTGAGTCACTGCTCGAGGCTGAGCAGATTGGTTTAATTTCAGGTCCACTGGATCTTGCTGCAAAGCAGTTAGTGAAAGGCGATGTGTTCATCATCGCTATTCCGGTTCTAGCGGTTGCGAAGTATTCCTCGCTCATTTGTAAGCTACTCGAACGCGGTGTTGTTGTTACCGATATTTGCTCAACTAAGGGCTATTTGGCCGATCTCTTCGCTGATGTTCAGGGTAGTGAGAATCTGGTGTTAGGGCATCCTATCGCGGGTTCAGAGCGGGCTGGTGTGGCCAATGCCGAGCCCACACTATTCGAAGAACAAAGTGTCATTCTAACTCCGGTAGACAATACGACCGACGAAGCCTTATCTGTCGTTAGAAAGCTATGGCATCAAATTGGTGCTAAATCCGCCGTGATGACAGTGGAAGAGCACGATCAAATCTTAGCCGCGACGAGTCACCTGCCGCATTTCTTGGCGTTTTCGTTGGTGGATACGCTTGCTGGTGATGCGCAAAATCGGAAGATATTTCAATATGCCGCTGGAGGCTTTCGCGATTTTACGCGTATCGCCGCTAGTGATTCTCGCATGTGGCATGACATCGCTCAGACCAATCAGACCGCATTGCTTCAGGCACTTGATAGTGCAATTGAAGGTTTTGGCGCATTACGCGCTATGATTGCAGAGGGTGATTCAAATAAATTAATGGGTGTACTCACTCGCTCGAAAGTCGCTCGCGATCATTTCGGGGCAGTGTTGCAGCAACGTAGTTACAGACAATATAAAGTGGATTCAATGGATTTTATTGCAAAAGCAGGCGGTGCCGTCGTTGGCGATATTCGCGTTCCTGGTGACAAATCAATGTCACACCGATCAATTATGCTTGGCGCGTTAGCCGATGGTGTTACCCATGTGAGTGGTTTCCTCGAGGGCGAAGATGCGCTTGCTACACTGCAGGCATTCCGTGATATGGGAGTTGTTATTGAAGGCCCTGAACGGGGTGAAGTGGTGATTCATGGGGTAGGGATTGATGGTCTATCTCCGCCGCCAAGTGAGCTGTACGTGGGTAACTCAGGTACCACAATTCGCCTACTTTCGGGCTTGCTGGCCGGTCAACAGTTTAGTACGGAGATGTCCGGTGATTCATCGTTGGCTAAGCGCCCGATGCGCCGTGTAACCGTACCTCTCGCTGAGATGGGCGCCGCGATTTCCACCGCCGAGGATGGTACGCCACCGGTACGCATCGCAAAGTCCGTGCAGGGCTTACAGGGAATACATTATGAGCTACCTATCGCTAGCGCTCAGGTTAAGTCCGCCTTGCTACTTGCTGGGCTGTACGCCGATGGCACCACCACCGTTGTGGAGCCAGCGCCAACCCGTGATCACACCGAACGTATGTTGCGTGGCTTCGGTTACCCGGTAGAAACTAATGGCGACACGATTAGCCTTGTTGGCGGTGGGCGTTTGACGGCCTGTGATATTGATGTACCAGCCGATATTTCATCTTCGGCCTTCTTCCTGGTGGCAGCCGCGATTACCCCGGGTTCAGATTTATGGCTTCGTCACGTTGGTGTTAACCCAACGCGAATTGGCGTGATCAACATTCTGCGCGCAATGGGTGCTAATATTAGTGTTGAGAATGAACGTAGCGTGGGTGGTGAGCCAGTCGCCGATTTACATATCCAATACGCGCCACTGAAGGGCATTGATATCCCAGAGGATCAAGTACCGTTGGCGATTGATGAGTTCCCAGTATTATTTATTGCCGCGGCGTGTGCTGAAGGTAAAACCGTCTTAACGGGCGCAGAAGAGCTTCGCGTCAAAGAGTCGGACCGAATTCAAGTTATGGCTGACGGACTCCAGGCACTTGGCGTGAATGCCACAGCTACCCCTGACGGAATGATTATCCACGGTGGTCCAATTGGCGGTGGTGAAGTGGTCAGTCACGATGATCATCGAATTGCGATGGCATTCTCGGTGGCATCACTTCGTGCGAACGACGATATCGTTATTCGCGACTGTGAAAACGTAGCAACGTCCTTTCCTAACTTCGTGGAGCTGTGTGCATCGGTAGGGAAGGCAATAGAGATTGAAAAACATGGTTGATTTTCCCGTAGTATGTATTGATGGTCCTAGTGGTGCCGGTAAGGGCACCGCTGCGGTGATGGTAGCGCAGGCGCTGGGTTACCACCTTTTAGATAGTGGTGCGCTGTACCGTGTAGTGGCAATCGCAGCCGAAAAGCGCGGTGTTAGTCCAACGGACGAAGCGGCTGTGGCGGCTATTGCCCAAACCATGCGTCTTGATTTCGCGGTGAGCAGCGCAGAAGAGCCGGTTCAGGTTCTGCTTGAAGGTGAAAATATCACTGATGAAGTTCGTCTGGAGTCAACGGGAGCAAAAGCCTCAGTGGTAGCACCCCTAAAGGCGGTGCGGGCAGCATTATTGGACTATCAGCGCCACTTCGTTAAGTCACCTGGCTTAGTGGCGGACGGCCGAGATATGGGCACGGTGGTTTTCCCCGAGAGTCACTATAAGATTTTCCTGACCGCTAGTGCGGAAGAGCGTGCCGATAGGCGCTATAAACAGTTGAAAAATAAAGGCGTTAATGTTAGCCTTGCCGCCGTTTTAGAGGATATCCGAATTCGTGATGATCGTGATATGAATCGAGCGACTGCGCCGCTTAAGGCCGCCGCCGATGCATTGACCATCGATTCAACGTCTCTTTCAATCAAAGAAGTCGTTGATTTAATCATTGAATTCGTGGGTTCTCGTTAATTTAACTGTTTTATTTCAGTTGTAGCATGTGCCCTCGTAGTGCCGCTATGACTTTTACTAACCGGACCTTGCAGCGAGGTGCAAGGAAGGGCTAATAACAGCCCGTACAACTATCGTAGGTATACGAATGAGCGAAAATTTCGCTGAGCTTTTTGAAGCGAGCTTGAACGAAGTCAACATGGAACCAGGTTCAATTATCACTGGTGAAATCGTTGCGATTGATAACGACTGGGTAACTGTACACGCTGGCCTTAAGTCAGAAGGTGTCATCCCAAAGAGCCAATTCCTAAACGAAGCCGGTGAATTCACCGCTGTTGTTGGCGAATCAGTTCAAGTCGCGTTGGAAGCAGTAGAAGATGGTTGGGGTGAAACCCGCCTATCACGTGAGAAGGCTAAGCGCGCAGAAGCTTGGACCACTCTTGAAGCTGCTTTCGAAGCAAATGAAGTCGTTAAAGGTATTATTAACGGCAAGGTTAAAGGTGGTTTCACTGTTGACCTAAACTCTATCCGTGCTTTCTTGCCTGGTTCTTTGGTAGACGTTCGCCCAGTGCGCGAAACGACTCACCTAGAAGGCAAAGAGCTTGAGTTTAAAGTAATTAAGCTTGATCAGAAGCGTAACAACGTTGTTGTTTCACGTCGTGCTGTGCTAGAAAGTTCTAACAGCGAAGAACGTGAAGAGCTACTTGCTTCACTTCAGGAAGGCATGGCTGTTAAAGGTATCGTTAAGAACCTTACCGATTACGGTGCTTTCGTTGATCTAGGCGGCGTTGACGGTCTACTACACATCACCGATATGGCTTGGAAGCGCATTAAGCACCCAAGCGAGATCGTGAATGTTGGTGACGAAATCGACGTTAAAGTTCTTAAGTTTGATCGTGAGCGTAACCGTGTTTCTCTTGGCCTTAAGCAATTGGGTGAAGATCCATGGGTATCAATCACTCAGCGTTACCCTGAAGGCGCGCGTACTACAGCAGTTGTTACTAACCTAACTGACTACGGTTGTTTCGCAGAGCTTGAAGAGGGCGTTGAAGGTCTTATCCACGTTTCTGAAATGGATTGGACTAACAAGAACATTCACCCATCTAAGGTTGTTAACGTAGGCGACGAGCTTAACGTTATGGTTCTTGATATCGACGAAGAACGTCGTCGTATCTCGCTTGGTCTCAAGCAGTGTCAAGAAAACCCATGGGATGCATTTGCTTCTCGTTTCGCTAAGGGCGACAAGATTGCTGGTAAGATCAAGTCGATCACTGACTTCGGTATCTTCATCGGTCTAGACGGCAACATTGACGGTCTAGTTCACTTGTCAGATATCTCTTGGCATGAAGCTGGTGAAGAAGCAGTACGTAGCTTCAAGAAGGGCGACGAGATTGAATCTGTGATTCTAGCTATCGACCCTGAGCGTGAGCGTATTTCTTTAGGCATCAAGCAGCTTGAGTCGGATCCGTTTAGCGAGTACGCTACTAAGAACGACAAAGGCAGTATCGTTACAGGTGAAGTGGTATCTGTAGACGCTAAAGCCGCTACTATCAAGCTAGCTGACGACGTTGAAGGTGTTCTAAAAGCATCTGAACTAAGCCGCGAGAAAGTAGAAGACGCTCGTAACGTTATTAAAGAAGGCGAGTCTCTAGAAGTTAAGATTGTTAGCATCGATCGAAAGAACCGTGCTATCGCTCTCTCTATCAAAGCGAAAGAAGTTGATGACGAGAAAGCAGCAATCAAAGAGCACCGCTCAAGCGGAAGCGATACATTAGCTCCAGCAACTATCGGTGACCTTATCAAGGCACAGATGGCTAGCAAGGACTAATGACTACTTGGGTGCTTCGGCACCCAATGCTAGCGCTCTCGCCCTGAATTCGAAGTATTTCGTCTAATGAGGGTTAGTGAAATGGCAATGACAAAATCCGAGCTCATCGAGCGGATTGCAGAACGCCAATCTCAAATGTCCGTTAAAGATGTTGAGTTGGCAGTTAAGACAATCCTTGAGACGATGTCTCAAATGCTTGCTGAGGGAGACCGAATCGAAATTCGCGGCTTTGGTAGCTTTTCGCTCCATTACCGTGCTCCTCGAGTCGGGCGTAATCCTAAGACCGGTGAGGCCGTAAGTTTGTCGGGCAAATTTGTCCCGCACTTTAAGCCAGGTAAGGAAATGCGTGATCGTGTTAATATCATTCAGTGACTAGCTAGTGTCAGATGACCAAAAAAGCGGTATGATTCATTTCATACCGCTTTTTTATTTTCAGAAAAGAGATTTACTATGCAGCGTTTCTTCAAAGCATTACGAAAATGGTTTGTTATAGTGGTTTGCATTGCGGCTACGATATTTGCCGCGGCCGTTGTTATGCTTAATGCAGTCACGGTAGAAATTGTTATTCCTCTATTGCAGCAGCCCGTTGATCTACCTCTAGGCGTTGCCCTAATCGGTGCATTTATCTGTGGCTTAGGCGCTAGTCTACTGCTACTGGGTATTGCTGGTACCGGTAATCACTTCAAAGTGAAGCGTTTGCAGCGTGAACTTGACCGAAAGAAGAAAAGTGAGGCATCTCACTAAATGGATATCCAATCCTTCCTTTTGCTAGCGGTCCTATTTGTCGCAGTAGCCATTGGTTGGGTTATGGGTCGTGGTGCTCGAAATGAGAATGAGAGTACCGACGATCAAAGTAATTATTTTCGCGGTTTAAACTATCTTATCGATGAACAACCCGATAGTGCCGTTGATTCATTCATCGAAGCGCTTGAGGTGAACGATCAGACTCTAGAAACACACTTTGTCCTAGGTCAGCTTTTAAGGCGCCAAGGTCAGCCAGACCGTGCAATACGCATTCATCAAAACCTCTTGGCCCGTCCCGGGCTTGATGCAAGCTACCGATTTCGTGCGAAGTATGAGCTCGCCTTAGACTTTTCATCGTCCGGCCTATTTGATCGTGCCGCACGTATTCTGGATGAGCTGGTCTCAGAAAAGAATGAGTACCGCGACTTAGCTGCGCAGAAGCTACTGGGTATTCATCTATCGGAACACGAGTGGGAGGCTGGCGTGCAGCTTATCGATAGGCTGAGTTCACGTCGTCTGAGCCTAAGTAATAAAGCGCGACCTCTACGCAGAGTGAAGAGTCATCTGTGTGCACAGATTGCAGAGGACGCGATTTCATCCGGTAACTTCACTAGCGCCCGAGAGTGGTTGAAACTAGCGAGGGAAGCTGATGCTAACTGCCCCAGGGGTTGGTTTGTTGAAGTTCAATTGGCGCAGGCAGAGGGTAAATTTAGTCAGGCAAAGAAAATACTGGCGAAGGTTATCGATCATGATCGAGCGCGCGTTCCTCACTATCTTAGCTATGCTAATGATCTTTACTATTCAGACCAAGATCTAAATGGCTTTTTAAAATATTTAAGTAATGCCATTAAAGAGGGAGCACCAGAAGTGTTTCAGCTGTTTTACCTACGCACCTTAGTGTCACTAAAAGGACCTGCGGATGCCGAAGTAAAACTTAAGTTGACTGAACTGATGGCTACTACCGCTTCGCTCATTGCAACGAAGCTCTATCTCGATGTGTTGCGTCATGAGCCGAGTGGGCTTGGATCTGAACTAGCACTCGTGCAAAGAGTTATTGCTGAGCGAATAGGGCAGCACAGTTTATTTAAATGCACCAATTGTGGTTTTAAGGGGCACCAGTTGCACTGGAATTGCCCAAGCTGCAAGGAATGGGAAAGCATTGTTTCGAATTACGATGTAGGAGTGAAGTTGTGAACGATGAAAATCGTGTTGTGATAGCGTTAGACTATACGAATGAAACAGATGTACTAGCAATGATAGAACGGTTGGATCCACAACGCTGTCGTCTTAAGGTTGGTAAAGAATTGTTTACCTACTGTGGCCCACAATTGGTCCAGAAGCTCGTAGACCGAGGTTTCGACGTCTTTCTAGATCTTAAGTACCATGATATCCCTAATACGGTAGCGGGTGCCGTAAGCGCTTCTGCGACACTTGGCGTTTGGATGGTAAATGTGCACGCGAGCGGTGGTTTTGCAATGATGAAAGCTGCAGCCGATGCGTTGAAGGATTTGGATAAACGACCGTTGTTGATTGCAGTGACGGTTCTTACTAGTACTGCGCAATCTGATCTTGATCACCTAGATATACCCGGTGCTATCGAGGAACGGGTCCTTCACTATGCAAAGCTTGCAAAGGAAGCGGGGCTAGATGGCGTAGTGTGTTCTGCTCAGGAAGCAAAGCGTCTCAAAGCCGAGTTAGGTTCGGACTTTTTGTTGGTTACGCCAGGGATTCGTCCTTCGGGAGCCGACGCTGGTGATCAACACCGCATTGTTACCCCGGCGAAGGCGATTACGGACGGTAGCGATTTTCTGGTTGTCGGCCGGCCGATTACTCAGGCCGATAATCCACTACAGGTTCTTCATGAAATCAACACAGAAGTGGAGTCGTCACTTCACTGATACTTCGGTAGTTTAGTGGTACGTAGTGAGTTTGCTGCGTACTTCTAACCTATATCGGAGTATTAATATGATTCGTTTATTTTCTTTCGCGTTATTCTTAGTTTTAAATCTAGCTTTGAGCCAAGTCACCGTCGCGCAAGCGGAGGGAGAAGGGCGTGTGCCTGAAGTACTAATTGTTAACGTTAATGAAGCCAGTGCGGAAGAGATAGCCGCCAAGCTCGTCGGCGTTGGACTAGTGAAAGCACGGGCAATTATTAAGTATAGAGATGAATTTGGTCCCTACGAGCACATAGAGCAACTTTCAGAGGTAGTTGGGATCGGGCCAAAGACACTGGAGGAGAATAGGGAGAGAATTAAACTGGCAAGTTAAGTACGTAGCGGTCTTAGATGGCTCCGCCTGCTGGGCTCGAACCAGCGACCCACGGATTAACAGTCCGTTGCTCTACCAACTGAGCTAAGGCGGAATATCTAAAATTTACTACGGTGTTTCTGGTATTACTTAAAGTGGCTCCGCCTGCTGGGCTCGAACCAGCGACCCACGGATTAACAGTCCGTTGCTCTACCAACTGAGCTAAGGCGGAATCATGAATTGAAGAAATTGGCTCCGCCTGCTGGGCTCGAACCAGCGACCCACGGATTAACAGTCCGTTGCTCTACCAACTGAGCTAAGGCGGAATCTCTTTCAATTCGGCGCGTATCATAACGCAGGTAGTTTTTTCGTCAACATATTTTTTAAAAAAAGACGCTAACTAGTTGAATCTATTATAAAAAACACCGAGCTATGAAATCTGCTCATGGCTGAGTAAACTATTCGCTCTACTTATAGGTGTTTGGTATGTCAAAATCGTTCGAGTTAGTGTCTAAATATCAGCCAGCCGGTGATCAACCTGCGGCGATTAAATCCTTGGTTGAAGGTTTTAATAATGGCTTAAGTGCTCAGACCTTACTTGGGGTAACAGGTTCAGGTAAAACCTTTTCGGTGGCCAATATTGTTGCTCAGCTTGATCGTCCGACCATTGTTATGGCGCATAACAAAACTCTGGCGGCTCAGCTCTACGGTGAGTTCAAGGAATTCTTCCCTAATAACGCCGTTGAGTACTTCGTCTCATACTACGATTACTACCAACCTGAGGCCTACGTGGCAGCGTCAGATACTTATATTGAAAAAGACGCCTCAGTCAACGAACACATCGAACAGATGCGCTTAAGTGCTACCAAATCGCTGATGGAGCGAAGAGACTGTCTAGTGGTGGCTACCGTAAGCGCTATTTATGGTTTGGGTAATCCCGAATCCTATCTGAAGATGGTCCTCATTGTTCGCAAGGGCGATAGAATTGATCAACGTGAGATCCTCCGGCGTTTAGCGGAGCTACAGTACACCCGTAATGACCAAGTATTCCAGCGCTCTACCTTTCGGGTAAACGGCGACGTCATAGACATCTTCCCTGCGGACTCAGAGCATCAAGCTCTGCGTGTTGAATTGTTTGACGAGGAGATTGAGCAAATTAGTTGGTTTGACCCATTAACAGGGAAGGTAAGCCAACGTGTGACTCGCGCTACGGTGTATCCCAAGTCCCACTATGTAACGCCCCGGGAAACGGTCTTAGGCGTGCTAGATGACATCAAGGCGGAGCTAGTGGACCGTTTAGCCTATCTGCGCGAGCATGATCGCCTCGTTGAGGCTCAGCGCTTAGAACAGCGTACTAAGTATGATTTAGAAATGTTGAACGAACTGGGTTATTGCTCGGGGGTTGAGAATTATTCTCGCTATCTATCCGGTCGACCACCCGGTGCTGCGCCGCCAACACTCTTTGACTATTTGCCGGACGATGCCTTGCTGTTTATTGATGAATCGCACGTTAGTGTGCCGCAGATCGGGGCAATGTATAAGGGCGATAGAAGTCGAAAGGAAAACTTGGTTGAATACGGTTTTCGCTTACCTTCGGCAATGGATAATCGACCGCTAAAGTTTGAAGAATGGGAAGCCCTAGCGCCACAGATGTTGTTTATCTCCGCAACGCCCTCAACCTATGAGGCAGAGCACGAGGATAACATCGCGGAAATGGTGGTACGTCCAACGGGCTTGATTGACCCAGAGCTTGAGGTGAGGCCCGCGACAACACAGGTGGATGACTTGCTATCGGAGATCCATATTCGCGTAGGGGTTAGTGAGAGGGTTTTGGTTACGGTGTTAACCAAGCGTATGGCGGAAGATTTAACGGACTATCTGTCTGATGCAGGGGTTAAAGTTCGCTATTTGCACTCTGACATCGACACCGTAGAACGGGTAGAGATCATTCGCGATCTCCGGATTGGTGAGTTCGATGTACTAGTAGGTATCAATTTACTCCGAGAAGGCTTGGATATGCCGGAGGTATCGCTCGTCACGATTTTGGACGCGGACAAAGAGGGGTTTCTTCGTTCCGATCGTTCGCTAATTCAGACTATTGGTCGAGCCGCTCGTAATGTTAACGGTAAGGCAATCCTTTACGCGGACAAAATCACCGGCTCGATGAAGCGAGCAATCGATGAAACGGAGCGCAGAAGGGCTAAGCAAATTGCCTATAACGAAGCGCATGGTATTACTCCAGTTGGAGTGAAGAAGTCTGTAGAAGATATTCTTGAGGCAGGTACGATCCCTGGTAAATCTAAGCGCCGCGTTAAGGTTGATAATACTCAGGAAATTGTCACCGAAAAGAGTCTTGCTGAAGTCGAGAAGGCGATGTTGCAGGCAGCACAGGATCTTGAGTTCGAAAAGGCAGCTCGGTTACGTGATGAATTAAGTGCAATGCGTGATAAGTTATTTAAGTAGCTGTTATTGTTGCTATTTTCTCAAAAAGTTCTTGCATCTACATTGGCGCTCAATATAATGCCCACCTGTTGACGCAAATTCTTGCAAACGACATAGGACTATAGCTCAGTTGGTTAGAGCGCTACCTTGACATGGTAGAGGTCCCCAGTTCGAATCTGGGTAGTCCTACCAATTATTTCCTTTCAAAATTCCAGAATCATCCTTCAAAGCTTGCTTTTACCGATCCAATATCCACTCGAATGGCACAAAATTCAGTTCGCTAGCGTAGCAGTGTCAGCTTCTAAACCGTAATGGATCTCTTAATTGCTTTGTGCAATCTGTCTTGAAAACCCCATTTTTTAAAGATGTTGAGTGCCCAGCGTGTCGATTATTGGCAGTTCGCCCAGTGAGTACCCTTTCAACCAGCTCCTTAATTGAATACTGGCCACCCAATTGCCGTAGAGATATAGAGCTGCTAACTTAGACTGAAGCTCTGGTCCAAGTCAGATAATCTACGCGCACCGAGGGCTTATTGCATCGAGCTAGCTCGCAAAACATAGATAACGAGGTTTAAATGCAGCCCTATACAACTCAATTCGTCCTTTCTAAAGAATACCTCGGCGAATGCTTCGATGAATCAAAGGCTTACAATAAAAGTGCGAGACCGAACTTCGTTTTCCCTTTAATGATGCTTTCTCTAGGTATCTTTGCACTAATGTGGACAGACCAGCCAAAGTCACTCGGCTTGTTTATCTTAGCCCTTGGCTTAATCGAGCTACTTCATATTCGTTACAAACGAGCGTGGTGGCTAACTCGCCAAATGATAGGACGTACAGGCGGTCGGCAGGTCACGCTCAGTCTTGACGAACAGGGTATCGAAACGCGAAGTGGTAACACCATTACAAACATCAACTGGACGGATGTCTCATCGCTAGTAGAAACCGAGCGCGGATTAATACTCGTCACCGCAAAAGGTGCTCAGCAATACCTTTCAAAATCCATATTCTCTGAGGAGGTGGTGTTGGATATCATCCGAGTGGGTAACGCTCGCTCCCACCATAGCGACTCTGAAGCAAGTCACGAATAATGCGGTCAAAAGGCGGCATTATTGTCACATGAAAGGTGGGAAAGTACGCGTATGACGAAATAGTAATGCTAGATACGTCATCTATCATATGCCGGAAGTAATCGCTGTGCGAGTTCATAGTGATATCCCCCCATCTAACTTTGGATAATAACAAATGAGTATTCGAAAAATTATCGGCCTAACCGCCAGCCACGTCATGGTGTTAATACTTGGCTTTTTTATCGGGATCTACATGCTTCCCATCCTTATAGCGCCCGATGCGCCAAGCCACGATGAGGTTAGCGTCGTCTCAGCCGAAGCTAAGTATCACGCTAGCTTCAAGATAGAGCTGACGGATAGCGATAGTTTTCATTGGGGGAAGGGAGAAGTGTCGGTTGGGGAGAAGCAAGTAAGCTTTGTGGGCGAATTAGCACCGGGTCCTGATTATAAGCTATACCTTTCTCCAGAGTTTGTCGAAACCGAAGCGGATTTTGAACGCCTTAAACATTCTATGATTCGCGTCGCGGACGTTAAAACCTTCGACAGTTTTATCGTCGACCTACCATCAGATGTTAATGTCGAGGACTATAACTCGGTGATTATCTGGTGTGAGCAATTTGGGCAATTTATTACGGCAGCTCAGTACCGCTAGTATTAGCGAAGCAAGATATCAGCGCTCAAGCTCTTGAGTCCTTATCACGAAATCTAATCCACCTTGAATGGCGGCAACCTGAGCGCGGTTGCAGATTTCCGGTGAGGCACTCGGACTATCCGGATAAACTTCGGTCGTCGTCCCGTATTGGCAGTTGGTTAAACTTCCACAGAGTCCAAGATTCTTCATGGGGTAAAGAATCACTCCATGCGCCACCACATCAGAGCCAATGATTTGATTATGACTATCGGCCGGTGCGATATGAGTAATCGCAGCAACCGAGTCAATCACAGCAGCTTGGAAAGCAAGTTCTGGACTAGCTGTGTTGCCCACGGTATAGAAACCGTCAGGAACCTCGCCGGGCTGGTAAGTTTTTCCATCTCTTGCAGCAAGGGCGGGGCGAAACTCCTGCTCATCACTATCAGTTGTTTCGTGTAGATCAACATGGATGAGAATATCTGGCTGTTGAGACATAAAAGCAATAAGTTGAGCGGCTTCTTCGGAAGGGCTATTGGCAATGAAAGAACGATTTGGATCTACACACCGATTATTCCATCGGTTAATCGTTTCATAGCCCCAGGGACTGACACACGGAACGATTATTAGGTTGAAGTGAGCCACATACTGTTGCGCATGATACTCGGCAAAATCTAGCGCTCCTTGAACACCACTCGTTTCGTAACCGTGGACACCCCCAGTAATAAGCACCGTAGGTAGAAGTTCTCGACGCGGTAAGCTAAGTAGTGCGAATAACGGATATCTCTCAGCGTCGATACTAAGCGCGCCGTATTGGTGTAACTGGAACGTTGAGTCTAATTGGCTGATACGGTCAAGTACGTCACGTTGGTAGCTACGTTTGATGGTAGTGTTCTCATACCAACTCTGGCGCTCGGAGTCACTCCATGGTTGCCCTTCAATACCAATTGGATAAAAGTGAGTTGTCATGACGTTACCTTGCTGTAGTTTGTAATTCAGCGTAAGAAGCTACCGCTCGGTTGTCAATTCCTTACCTCAGCCTTTTTGTCTAAAGTCCTTGGTTGAAGTGGTACTTTGATTGATAATTATCGCATTACAACAACGATGGAGCACAGGCCCGCTTAAACTCGTAATCTGACCAGCTGGCCAACACATACTCATGAACAACTCTGGTAATTCGTCCGAAGGTTCAACCGCGGCGCTTCAAGCAGCATTTTTCCGTTTACGATCAAATAAAGCATTTGAGCTTTTTGTTGTGGCGGTGATTATATTCTCGGCCTTAGTGATTGGTGCGAGGACCTATGAACTATCTCCCGGGTTAGTTAATGCCATTACCATACTCGATTGGGCTGTAACGTTTATTTTCCTTTTTGAGATTACGATTCGTTTTTTGGGTGAGCCAGATAAAAAACGGTTTTTTCTAAAGGGCTGGAATATTTTCGATACCCTAATTGTTGTGGTTAGTCTTATTCCAATTGATAACAGCGAGATGGCGCTGATTGGGCGTTTGGTGCGAATATTCCGAGTGTTACGGATGGTGTCAATCATTCCAGAGCTCCGTGTTTTACTGGACTCTCTATTCAAAGCGCTGCCACAATTGGGCTATGTCATGCTCATGATGTTTATCATCTTTTATATCTATGCCGCCATTGGCGCTACCTTCTTCGCGGAGGTAAATAGCACACTATGGGGAGACATCTCTATTAGCATGCTTACGCTATTCCGAGTTATGACGTTTGAAGATTGGACGGATGTCATGTACGAGACCATGGCAGTCTACCCGCTTAGTTGGATGTACTATTTTTCGTTCATCTGTTTAACTGCTTTTGCCTTTTTAAATATGGTCATTGGTATTGTCGTGAGTACGCTTGAAGAAGAGCATGCGCGTATTGCTAAACAGGAAGCTGAAGACGCTGGCGTGCCGACTATGCTAGACCTACAGGAGCAGATATCCGAGTTGAAAGTGCTATTAGAAAAGCGCTAGTTTAAGTCTGCTACTCTGTCGGTGACTGACGTATTACCTCCAATATGGTGGTATTGCAGCCCTGATCTGCGAAGCCTGTAACCTTTGATTAGTGCTTGTTGGAGTCTATCCCAATAAGTTCTAGTCCTAGTTTCAGCAGCCGCTGTTTACATCCTAGGCCATGAAGAACAACAGCATACGCTTCGAGACACTGTAACGTTGTTTAGAGGTGTTGTGACCCACTCTATTTTCCATATGTTTTAGCACACGTAACCCACTAGAGCTGTATTGAAGTGATTTACACACTAGGCACGGTTATTGCTGTACTGGTTTTATGTGTCATGACGATGTAAGCGGATAGTGCCGTACCATTTTGGTTACACTAACGTCTGACTTATCGATCAGGAGAGGGACGTGGAATCAAGGGATAGAATAGCGCGAATTGTTGAAGATTTTGCTGAACAAAATGATTTAGGCCCAATGTTCATTCGTGATGCGATGAAATTTATCGCTCCATTATGCCTTCATATTAGTTCACTTCGAGCGCTGGAAGGACGACCCATTGTACTAGGGCTCAATGGATGCCAAGGCTCAGGCAAGTCTACGATTGCAGCACTACTAGTGGAATTACTTTCAGCTTGCTCGGAATATAGCGCACTGGCAATTTCAGTGGATGACTTCTATTTAGGCTCCCAGCCTCGAAACGCGTTGGCGACGACTGTTCATCCCTTACTAAAGACGCGCGGAGTCCCTGGAACTCATAATCTACGGTTAGCGTTAGATACCATTGATGGATTAACACGAGGCTCGGGCAAAGTAGCAATTCCTTCCTTTAACAAAGCGACCGATGAACCCCGTCCAAAAGCAGATTGGCACCAATTTGGTGCACCCTGTGACATTTTGATCCTAGAAGGCTGGTGTGTAGGGATTAGTCCACAAGTTCCAAGTGCCCTAGAATTACCTATTAACAGCTTGGAGGCACTCGAGGATCCTCAGGCAACGTGGCGAACGTGGGTGAATGGAGAATTGACGCGCTATCAACGGCTCTTCGATGTCATTGACTGCTTAGTGTTGCTAAAGGCACCCAGTTTCAGCTGCGTTGTCGCGTGGCGTCTGGAGCAGGAAGAGCGTTTAAGCGCTAGCTTGGGTGAAGAGGCGGATCGTTCTGGCATTATGGGGGCTAAACAGGTAGACCGATTTGTACAGCACTACCAACGGCTGACGGAACATGCCCTAGCTACGCTAGAAGAAAATGCGGATGTTGTCTTCAAATTGAATACATCACGCCAAATAGTTGGCTCGATCATCAAGATGGGAGGGCAATAAATTGTCATTTATTGTGTTCTCTGACCTAGACGGCACGCTGTTGGATCACCATGACTACTCGTTCGACGCCGCGTTAGCGTCGATTGCTGCACTTCAAGCGCAGGCTATTCCTCTTGTGCTGAATACCAGTAAAACCGAAGCCGAGACAACAGAGATCAGAACCGCGTTAAGGCTTGAAGATGCGTTTATTATCGAAAACGGTGCGGCAGCATATCTTCCAAAGCGTCAGTTTTTAGCGGCGCCCGCGGAGAGCTACGCCGTAGGTGACTACTGGTGCCACGCCCTCGTTGAACCGGTCGAGTATTGGCGTAAATTACTCACACAATTCGCTGGCGCTCACCCACAATGCTTTACCACCTTTAGTGAGATGTCGGTTACTCAATTGAGCGATTTAACTGGTCTAACAATGGATCAGGCGAGGTCAGCAAAGTCCCGCGCGTACGGAGAGGTATTACATTGGATAGGAACAGATTCATCGCTGAACGCGTTCCGTAGTTTTGCCAAAGATAATGGTGCGAAGGTACATATTGGTGGGCGGTTCGTTCACTTTGGCGGTGATACAGATAAGGGCAGGGCAATGGAGTGGGTCACTGCGCGCTATCAGGAGTTGAAGTCTAGCGCTTTGCAAACTATTGCTCTGGGTGACGGCGGAAATGATGCACCAATGTTAGAGGTTGCTGATTTCCCTATTGTTATTCGCTCGCCAGTAAACCCATCACCAAATTTAACCACCACAGCCGCTGTTCGCACGAGCAAATCCTGCGGTCCGCTTGGCTGGCAGGAGGAAATTGCTCGATTCCTACAAATCGAACCTGATACAAAAGGGAAGTAACCATGGCAGATTTTCATCAAAACGGAAACATTACAACGTTACATAACCTTGGCACTCACTCTCTTGAGAGTATGGAGGCCGAACTCGTTAAGTTCAGCCAGCAGCGACCACTAGGGTTAATCTTGCCCTCGCTGTATTCCGAGCTTGGCACCAAAGCCCTACCGAGTATTCTTGGCGAGCTTAAACAGGTACCGTATTTGGCCCAAATTGTTATTGGTCTCGATCGCGCTACCGAAGAGGAATATCGCCATGCGCTATCGTTCTTTTCGGAGTTACCGCAACACCATCAAGTGTTATGGAATGACGGTCCACGACTTCGCGCGATTGATGCCGAACTGCAAGCTATGGGTTTGGCTCCGCCGGAGCCCGGTAAGGGGCGAAACGTTTGGTACTGTATGGGTTATACCCTTGCTACGCGAAAAGCTGAATCGATTGCACTGCATGATTGCGATATCTTAACCTACAATCGAGAGCTTCTCGCACGGCTCATCTACCCGGTCGCTAACCCACTATTCAATTACGAATTCTGCAAAGGCTATTACGCTCGCGTGGCCGATAAACGGATAAATGGCCGCGTCTCGCGGCTTCTTGTAACTCCGATGATTAGAGCCATCAAGCGGGTCATGGGTGAAAGCGACTATCTAAACTATCTCGATAGTTTTCGTTATATCTTGGCAGGGGAGTTTGCGTTTCGTAGAGAGGTCCTGAGAGACATACGTATTCCGAGCGATTGGGGTTTAGAAATCGGTGTCCTCTCCGAGGTCTACCGGAACTACAATAGTAATCGACTCTGTCAGGTTGATATCGCGGACAATTATGACCACAAGCATCAGGAGCTTGCGCCAGAAGACAAAGCTGCTGGCCTTAATAAAATGTCGATTGATATATCAAAAGCTGTGTTCCGAAAGTTAGCAACGCGCGGCATGGTTTTTGAACAGGAAACCTTTCGGACGATTAAAGCTACGTATCTGCGAATCGCACTCGACTTTGTGGAAACCTATAGAAATGATTCTTTAATGAACGGCTTAGACTTTGATATTCATAGCGAAGAGAAGGCCGTCGAGCTCTTCGCTAATAATATTATTGATGCCGGTCAAACCTTCCTCGACGAACCCCATGAAAGGCCGTTTATCCCAAGTTGGGGGCGGGTGGTCAGCGCAATCCCCGACATTTTTGAGCGTTTGGTTGACGCCGTTGAAGGTGATCATCAGGAATTTGCAGTCGCCAGTCAGCACGACGATTATGAACATGCTTAATCCTTTACGCCTCAGACTTGAGCAGCATCTAAGTAAGATCTACCGTGATATTGAGCGAGAAGAATCCATCAGTGATCTTGCCACCACGTTGCTACAATTGATGAGGCTCGAGCCCTGTGCGGAAGCACCTCGGGCCCATCACAGTCTTTGGGACCAAAGAGACATAGCACTGATTTGCTATGGCGATAGTTTGTTGGCCAACGGTGAAAAGCCGCTGCATACTCTAGCTGGATTTCTTGAAGACCACCTCTCTGAAGCGATTAGTATGGTGCATATCTTACCGTTCTTTCCGTGGACGTCGGATGACGGTTTTGCGGTACAGGATTACACGGTAGTGAATGATTTTCTCGGCGATTGGGACGATATCGCGGAGATTGCAGCAAACTTCAAATTAATGGGAGACCTTGTAATTAATCATGGTTCTAGCCATAGCGTTTGGTTCGAAAACTTTAAACGGGGACTTCATCCGGGCAAAGATTTTTACTTTACGGCACTGCCAACGGACGATCTGAGTAAAGTGGTTAGACCACGTACAAGCCCGCTGTTACAACGTGTTGACACTGTTGAAGGCCCGCGTTGGGTATGGTGTACCTTCAGTCATGATCAAGTTGATTTTGATTTTCGCAATCCCGAGGTACTCAAGGCGTTTGTAGAGATTATTCGCTTGCATCTAGATAAGGGGGTTCGAGTATTTCGGTTGGATGCTGTGGCGTTTCTGTGGAAGCAAGTGGGTTCTTCAAGTATTAACCTAACTGAGACCCACGAGTTGGTCCGGCTTCTAAGAACATTAATAGAGCACGCGGCTGATGGCGCGATGATCATTACCGAGACCAATATTCCTAATGAGGAAAATCTTGCGTATTTCGGGAATGCTAACGAAGCACACGCTATCTATAACTTTTCATTGCCGCCGCTGTTGGTATATTCGCTAATAAGCGGAGATAGCCACTACCTCCGACAATGGCTGATGACCCTTCCGCCAGCACAGTTTGGCACCACCTATTTCAATTTTCTTGCGTCGCATGACGGAATTGGTTTGCGTCCGGTGGAAGGCCTATTAAGCGATGACGAGGTAGACGCCTTTATTCGCACTATGGAGCGCTCAGGCGGCTTAGTGTCATGGCGCGCGGGTGCCGGCGGCGTTCGTAAAGCCTATGAAATTAATATTACGCTGATGGACGCGCTGCAGGGCACAGTGAAAGGGCACGATGAGTTTGGCTTTGCGCGGTTTATCTGTGCCCATGCAGTGATGCTGGCGCTAGAGGGCATCCCGGCTATATACATTCATAGTCTGCTGGGTACCCGTAACGATCATCTAGCGGTAGAGCGCTTGGGTT
The DNA here is from genome assembly GCF_947497555.1 of uncultured Umboniibacter sp. Lineage (NCBI taxonomy): Bacteria > Pseudomonadati > Pseudomonadota > Gammaproteobacteria > Cellvibrionales > Cellvibrionaceae > Umboniibacter > uncultured Umboniibacter sp. Next base: position 93,419 of record NZ_CANMGY010000005.1, on the reverse strand, counting down.
ACAACCGCGCGATCAATCGTCATCAATGGGACTACGAGCAACTAATCCAGCACCTAAGCCACCCAGAATCTCCGAATGCGAAAGTAGTCTCAGCACTCAAAGTACTTATCACTCTTCGCAAGTTACAGCCCTCGTTTCACCCGAATGCAACACAATATACATTGCAGTTAGGCCCAGGTTTGTTTGGCTTTTGGCGACAGAGTAACGACCGCAGGCAGAGTATCTTTTGTCTCTATAATCTAACGGGAGAGACGCAGCGAATACCGGTTAGTGAGTTAAATCTTGTGGTGTTAAGCGACTGGTACGATTTAATTACTGATGAAATCATCGCAGTGGGCGCTGGTGAACTCGAATTTCAACCTTATGCCTTTAAATGGGTTAGTAATCGTCAGTAAATAGTCTCAGTATTTGGCGTTGTTTAACACCATAGGTCGAGTAATAACGACTATTCGTCGCTCGATTTAGGGCACTCATTAAACTACAGATAGTCTCTAATTCTGATTCGGATGCGATGAGCTAACTCGAACCAAGGTGTTGCGGATGACCGTAAATGGTGTGCTTTGGGCCATGATTCTTACCGAACTATTGTGATTTAATTTCCCCTACAACGGTTACCCCTGGCATTGAACCAGACCGCTTTGATACGCTAATCCATCATCTCCTTTACAGTTGAACTTCGCGAGTTGGCTCTGTTAGAGTGAGCAACAAACTAAGTCAGTCATACTACTGGCAATTAGCACTTTTGGGGGATTACCGTGCGATTAAAACTGATGACCTTAATTTTGATTAGTATTTTAGCGTCTTGTTCCGGTGATACGTGGAAGCTTATCACTGCAGACAAGTCAAAGCTGAGGGCGGCTGGAGAGGGTTATGTTTATGGACTTCCCTTAGTTATAATGGATGGGACACGAATCGCGATGACCGATCCACGAAACGCTGGTAGCGTTCCAATTAATACTTTCCGCCATCAGAAGACCTTTCCCGATGCAAACTTTACAGCGGTCGTCCGTCCAGCAGTTGATTTCTTATATAGTACTGCCATGCTTGATCTCTCCGCGGGCCCAATCGAACTGAACTTACCTAGCTTTTCGGATAGGTATTACATGATGCCTATCTTAGACGCTTACACTAATGTAATTGCCACACCGAGTTCACGAAACCCCAACGAATTTAAGCAACGGCTTATTCTCGTCGGTCCTGATCATAGCGCTCCGGAAGGCGACGAGGCTTCGATTATTCGAAGTCCCACCAACCTCGCATGGGCCATTGGACGGATAGCGGCCACTGCCGGCGACGACCAGTTGTTGGCAGCGGAAACGCAGTCGCAGATATCGTTGATAGCCGAAAACGACCTAGTAGATATTCCATCAGTTCAACGGATCACTAAGCCCAAGGATTGGGTGTCAAATATGTCTGCGGAGGAATTCTTCTATCGGCTTTCTGTATCGATGGCTGCGAACCCCCCTGCAACCAATGACGATGAAATTATTGGCAAGCTTGAGGCGATTAATTTTGTACCTGGCGAGCCTTATATCTTGTCGGAGCAATCGGAGGAAATACAAGAGGTCGTTGCTTTGGGAGTAAAGGTGGCCCGCGAACGCCTCCAAGAGCATATTACCGATCTTGTTGACTCTACCGACGCGGACTGGCGTTTCCCTCCTGACAATCTTGGCCGCTATGGAGTTGACTACAATACTCGAGCATTAGTAGCGCTAGTCGGCCTGGGTGCAAACCTGCAAGAAGATGCAGTCTATCCGTCGGCATCGAGGGATAGTGAGGGCCGATTATTAGATGGTGCACACAGTTACCGCCTACATTTTCCCGAGGGAACCCTACCACCTGCGCGCGCTTTGTGGTCGATAACTGTTTATGGCTCGGATGGATTCTTGCAATCAACGGCGACGAGTAAGTACAAGTTGGGGTCAATGGACTCACTCGTATTGAATGCTGATGGGTCCGTTGATCTCTTCTTCGGAGGCAACCCGCCGGAGGGGAGAGAAAGTAATTGGCTCCCTGCCAACCCCGGAGAGATGGTGTTGACGATGCGGCTATACTGGCCTGAACAAGCTGTCCTGAATGGAAGTTGGAACATTCCTCGTCTTGAGCGCCTTAATTGATTCAGCGTTAAAGACTAGTTTTACACTTGATTATTTGAGTGAGCACACGTAGAGGACTTAGATTCCGTAGGGTAATGCAAACGCTATACTTCATTAGCCAGTGCTCTCGTCCCATCCTGGTTAGGATTTGAGTGCCGTTCTCCGCTTGTGGTTGGTCTATAGATGCGTTGAACGGCGCCTTAATCCTTTTGAGCCGTGCAATAACAAACCAAGGAGTACAGTTAAATGTTCAGTCATATGATGATTGGGTCGAATGATATTGAAGCGTCTAAGACGTTTTACGATGCAGTGCTTGCTGTCCTCGGTGCCGGTGAAGCCATGACACATGTCAATGCGACAGGTCAAAAACGGCTATTCTATATCCACAACGGTTCAACTTTCTCCATTAGCGAACCGATCAACGGCGAGCCAGCGACGGTTGCCAACGGCTCGACGATTGGTTTTGCGTGTGATTCACCGGAGCAGCTTCAAGCTCTTCATGACGTTGCAATAGCCAACGGAGGAAGGAGTGTTGAAGGCGCACCAGGTCCTCGTGATAGCGATATCGGTGTGATGTATCTATGTTACTTTTTGGATCCTGATGGCCATAAGGTGTGTGGTCTTCATCGCCCTGGTTAATATACGCTTAAACAATTGTGGGCAGTGGACCGTATTGGCTCGCTGGTTACAGTGAGAAAGTAGGGTTCTGCTAGAGACAATTCGATACTGCGTAGGAGGCTGCCAATGAAAAAGACGTCAGAGTTAGCAACTAAGATTTGTCCTGTCTGTCAGCGACCTTTCTCTTGGCGTAAGAAGTGGGAAAAGAATTGGGATGAGGTGAAGTACTGCTCAAAGCGCTGTAGTGCATCGCGAAAGACGAAGGCAAGCTAGAATGACTTCTCGAGTGTCAGGGATAGGGCCTAACGCCGAGGCATCGTTTCGCACGCTTCGACTCGTGCTTGCCGATCAGCTAAACGCGCAACACCATTGGTATCATGACGTTGACGAATCAGTAGTCTATCTGTTGGCAGAGCTTCGCCAGGAAACGGACTATACGACACATCATGTGCAAAAGGTCTGTTCTTTTTTCGCAGCGATGGAAGCGTTCGCCAATGATCTGAGAACATCTGGTCATCACGTGGTACATCTAACACTTGACGACACCGCTGATTTTTGCAATTTAGATGCGCTTTTAGAGTATTTTCTTGAAGCATACTCAATTGCTAAGATTGAGTATCAGTTACCTGATGAGTATCGTCTTCGGCGTCAACTTAGTCAGTTTTTGACGCAAAAAGAGATTCCTTGCTCGGCCGTTGATAGTGAGCATTTCTTGATTTCCGATCACGAAATAGAAAGCTATTTTCAGGAAGCTAAAGCCCATCGAATGGAAGCATTTTATCGTAAAATGCGGCAACGCTTCGACATTCTCATGGTAGATGGCAAACCCGAAGGGGGGGCTTGGAACTATGATCAGAATAATCGCCAGAAACTCAAGGCAGAACACCTCGCATCGATACCAATTCCCCTTAAGCTTACCAACGATGTTAGCAAGATTCTCAAGCGACTCCAGCGTCATGGAGTACAAACAATCGGGGAGGCGGACACACATCTTCTATGGCCCATAAATAGAGTACAGGCCATTGAACAGCTCGATTTCTTTTGTCATTTCTGCCTACCTTGTTTTGGTCAATTTCAGGATGCCATGACGGCAAATAGTGAGTCGGCCTGGAGTCTTTATCATTCGCGAATCAGTTTTGCTCTAAATGCCAAAATCCTGTCGCCACTGGAGGTCATTGACGTCGCTATTCAATACTATCGGGCTAACCCGACGACAATTGATATCGCACAAATTGAAGGCTTTGTACGTCAAATCTTAGGCTGGAGAGAGTTTGTCCGAGGCATCTATTGGGCGAACATGCCGAAATATTCAACACTCAATACCTTAACGGCAACGCGGCCGCTTCCTGAATGGTTCTGGACCGGGAATACTAAGATGCGCTGTCAACGCTTTGCGATTGAGCAGTCGTTACAATTCTCGTATGCCCATCACATTCAGAGACTAATGGTTACCGGTAACTTCTGCCTCATCGCCGGAATCCATCCTGATGAGGTCGATAATTGGTATTTGGGTATCTATATTGACGCAATTGAATGGGTCGAGCTACCCAACACCCGCGGTATGAGCCAATTCGCCGATGGGGGACTTTTAGCGAGTAAAGCGTATGCCGCAAGTGGCAATTATGTTAATAAAATGAGTGATTATTGTAAGGATTGTTTCTACAGCGTTAAAGCGGTTATGGGGGAGCGAGCTTGTCCACTAAATTCATTATATTGGCACTTCATGAGTCGGCATGAGGATAAGTTTTCGGTAAATCGACGCAACCGAATGGTGTACGCGAATTGGCGAAAAAAGAGTCCACAGGAACAGCGAACAATTCTCCATCAGGCCGATCTATACCTTAAGGATTTAAATCAACTGTGAGTAAATATTCAGTTTCGATTCAGGTCTCCGGACTCATCGGATGGCTACTCCTGTGTTATGCCGCGTCGGCAGTGGGTGCAATGGGTTCAGCTCAGGCGGTAGACTTCTACGGGCAACTAATCCAACCTTACTGGGCGCCACCCCCGTCGCTTTTTGGTCCAGTGTGGGCACTCTTATATACGATGATGGCAGTGTCTGTTTGGATGATTTGGCGTCAGGCTGATTGGCGCTTAAAGCGCTTAGCAATCAAGCTTTTTTGCGCGCAACTCGTGGTGAATTCGTTATGGAGTTGGGTGTTCTTTGCCTGGCAGCTGGGTGATGTTGCGTTCATCAATATCGTAGTACTATGGCTGTTTATTGCAGTGACCCTCGTTGTATTTTGGCGCTCCTCTAAGTTGGCGGCGGTGCTGTTGGTGCCTTATCTTCTCTGGGTAAGCTTCGCGGGAGCGTTAAATCTTTCTTTATGGTTAGCCAATCCGCAGCTTTTGGGGTGAGGTTCCTTCAAGATGAATCGAGCGCGTTGAGCTAGCCTATTCCATTTAAACCATTACGTTGGCGTTTAGTCGCCAAGTTGTATCAGCGTTGAGCCGCTTTTACTCAGCTGGCTCAAGTTCCTTGGTTGTCTTTAAAGTGGTTGTCGAAGGGCTATTCTTCCTCACGATTGGTACTAGCAGGCATTATAACTAGACCGTTTACCAAGGGGGTTAGTTCTGGACTAAAGTCGCTGACCTCAAGTTGATATGAGCTAATGTGGGGCTTTCGCTCGTCTCCTTCGTCAATGACGACACTAATCAAAGGTTGTGCCTTGAGCTGAGTATCAACGGTAAACGCATAGTCGATCGATGTAAGGCGTCCGTTCTTATTGAGGTTTTGGTGAAGTTCCTGAAGGGTACCCCCAATCATAAACAGCTGCGTTGAATTCGGATCGACGGGTGCGTTGAAGGTGATTGAGCCCTCAGATATAGCGCCGCGCTGAGTAGCGCGTTCCAGCGACCAAATGATAGCTGGAGTAGGGCGAGGTCGATCGTAGAGTTCTTCTGAAGTAACTTCAGCGGTGACTTGGTTGATGAGAACACAGTAAGCCAATAAACCGAGTAGGGTTTTCATATAACGCTTCATTTACTGCTCCAAACTTATAGTGGTTGAATAACAATAGGTATCATCGCGCGGTGTGAGATCTTCAGAAATTAGATATTCGCGAAGTGCTAACCTATGTTCGCCCGACTGGGTTGCGGTGAAGCTAACTTCCTCACGATCTTCAACACCTGAACCACCTACCGCAAGGAAGTTGTCCTCATAATAGACAAAAAAGTCGGGGTCACCCGGAGTCACCGAGGGCGGATAGGTTCCTCCTGAAACTCTATTCACTTGAATGGTATATCGAGTCTCTGCGACGGCCTGAAATCGATAAAAACGACTGTTGCCCAACTTATTATAGGTGCCGTAGGTATCGTCCATACACCGAACTATCGGATTATTCAGTAAAAGTGTATCAGTAACCGGTAGCGTAAACGTGCTGCCCGAATCGTTCTGTTCGTTCGAACCAAGACGATCTATTCCGACGCTGTTAATCGATTGACTATTTAATAGCGCACCAAACTGTTCTGCATCGTTAATAGAGAGCATAGGAAGGAGCCTAGAGGCCCAACTGAATATCGAAATAAACTCTGGCGCAGACTGAAGATTCTGATGAAGCGATAAGATGTCTGCTAAGGAAACTTCAAGCTCGTCGTCACTGGAAGTATCCAGAATATCGTAAACGAGATTCATGATAGAGACTTCATTATACCAGCCCCTCGCATTGGTTGAAGTGCGTTCCGGGTCAAGTACAAAGGCGCTACGCTGACCACTACCATAGGTGTCGATATACTCGTTACCATCCATTAGGAAGATACCGAGTCCTGTAGCGTAGCCTTCAGAGAACGCCACACGCAGATCAAGGCGATCATTTCCAGAATGAGGGCCGCCAATGCTGTCGTCACGGGAAATAACGTCTTGGAAGAAGTGAACCCATTCGTGCGCAATCGTCCCATCATCGTATTCGGTCGTATCAACGTCTTCCGACCCGAGTAGATAGATTACGTTTTGGAAGTAAGAATCAGTACCAATTTTTCCAGCAGTGACATCGCCATCTTCGGGAACATTCAAGGTACTCCAATACACCTCTAGATTAGGTAACACAACGGACGGAAGGTTTTGAATAACGTTACTGGATACGCCATATAACGTATCTAGAATTGCAAAGGGCGCCGCTGAACGAGATTCTGAATAACTCCCGTTACTCCATCCGGAGGCAAGGTGTATATCACGATTTGATCCCAATGCGCGTAAGCTCCCGAGTTCGGTTTCGGCCGCATAAAGGCTAAAGTCTTGCGTGTTATCAACGACTTTGACGTATAAAGTTCCCTGCTGACTAACAAGTGCTGCCTTTACCCGAACGCGAACTACTTCATCTAAGGCTATAGCTGTAAACTCATAACGTCCATTCGGCTTCGTAACAGCGGCCTCAATAACGTTATTTTGCTGGTCAAGAAGTTCAATTAAGGCGCCTCTTACTGGTTTAGTCTCTGTCTCGGCATAATCCAGGCCTGAAGATGTTGCGGGCACGTCTTCATAGGTCACCCTTCCGGAGATCTCGGGTTTCAGAAGTGTGATCTCAAATTGAATCGTTACGCTTGCGCCAGTGCTATCCGTAGCAGTAACCGTCACAGTGACTTTAGTCGTGTCATCAAGCTGGCCCACTACACGGTTACCGTCAACGGTAAGACCTGCACCTTCCTCGCTTAGCGTCACATCATAGGTCAGCGAATCGCCATCTGGATCGCTGAAGGTCGTAGAGTTTTGAGTGACGTCTAAATCAATCTCTTCATTCGCTGCAACGATGATATCTTCAATTGTATTTGAGATAATAGGAGCTCGATTTGAGGGTGTAGTATCTTCTGGCGAGTCACCACCCGAACCACCGCAACCGACAGCTAATATCAATGGCAGTGTTATGAAAAGAAAGCGGAGGTTTTTAGTCACTATCATACTTCAGATGATTCCCGGAAATTAATAGAAAGGGTTCTAGTGTAATTGAATGATTGATCCTAACAGCACTTAGCGCTGGTCTCACTCGCTTTTTCGAGCGACTTCGGAGCTCAATCTCGTGGCGCTCTCGGCATTCGGAGTTTGGGACGATTAGTTTAAAAATGCTTCACTGAAATGCTTCCTACATAAAGATTTATATTTCTCATTGCCGCCCACAGCTATCTTGTCTCCCTGTCGAACAACTTCACCCGCCTCATCCAACCTGACTACCATCGTCGCTTTTCGCCCACAATGGCAAATCGTCTTGATCTCCTTCAGTTTGTCAGCAATGGCAAGAAGCCGTTTAGAACCACTAAATAGCTCCCCCAAAAAGTCTGTCCGAATACCGAAACAAAGTACTGGGATACCTAAGCAATCCACAACTTGTGCGAGTTGATCAACCTGAGCTCTCGAAAGGAATTGCGCCTCGTCGACGAGTACGCAGTTCGGTCGCTCATCGGATTGAATTAGTGATATCTCATCAAACAGGTCAGTACGGGCGTTGAAGATATTCGACTGTGCTTGCAGTCCTATCCTAGAGTTGATTGTGCCAGCTTCAGTTCGGTTATCTAGCGCCGCTGTGTAGAGGAGCGGCGTTAAGCCTTGCTCTCTGTAGTTATAGGCAGACTGAAGCAGGGTGGTGGACTTCCCAGCATTCATTGATGAGTAGTAAAAGTAGAGCTGTGCCATCAATTCGTTCTCTCGACAGTTTAGTGAGACAGTTTATTTATTAGCTATGATTGATCAATTTTCGCTTTAAAACCAGTGTCGACGCTGCAATAAAACAGTGATTAACCTGGTATAGGGCGTTACTGCTTGTTGAGTTGCTTCTTACGGAGTCGAGAAGGCACTTAGCCGACAGCGTAGCCGCTAACGATGTTAGTTCTTTGGGAAAAGCGAGACGACGGGGCTAATTGCGACATGAAGAGGTCACCCCGTTCATAATATCGTTTATTCCGCCGCGAAGATGTTATTCAGTTGGTAGGCCAACCGGTAACTAGCCAGTCGCAATCGATCTCTGACCAACTCACCGTTGTAGTAGGCATATTCATAGCCTAGGTCCGGGTATTCGCCATCGTCGCCGTCGAGGCGCTCATAGCATTGGTTACGCAGAGCCATGGACTCCGCAGCCCATTCAATAGGTCTAACGTGGGCACTTTTGGTGTCAGCTAGGGTAATGTTCTCATCTAACGCTTCGACTAATTCCGTGAAACTTAGGCCCCAGTGGTCAATGATTTTACTATCCCACACACTGTGGAGATTGCTTCGCTGACCGAACCAATCAACCCGCACAGCGTTGCCGCCGCGGTCAGAACGATTGCCAACGTGCAGTGGTTGATGAATATCGCCAACGAAATGTATATAGAACGCTAAGGCCTCCCATCGTTCTTCTACCGAAAGCGAAGGGTCATTGATCTTGCTCGCCATAGCATCGATACCACTAAGAATATCGCCGCGATCAGAGCGAGGAAACTCACCATAAATGTTTTCATGGTCGTCAATTGAAATGTAGTGCCAGGGAAAGGTATGGCGCCAACTATTGGGATTGGATCTAATCTCATCAGGCCATGTTGATAGCTCCCAGAGCTGGTTCTCCGACCCGATAATCTCGTTAACGCCGGTCCGAGCCTCCTCACTGAGGTAGTTATCGGCTAGCTTAGCGACGGTTCTATGACCTGATGCGCCCCATGCATTGACCTCAACGGCTAATACACTTACGAGTGGTAGGCCGGCTAGCAGAAATGCTCTTTTCATAATTAGCTCCTCATACATGAAACGGGAGCACCACTGGCGTGGCACTCCCTTCAAAGGCTTAGAAGTTGTAGCGCAAGCCTAACTTAAGCTGCCAGACTGATCGTTCCGGATTTACTCGATCCCAATTTTGCGTTTCGAGTTCGTCTTGACCGAACGGCACACTATAAGTGTAGACGCCCGAAGCAGGGTCGTAGTCGTGATCCACTAGGATCTTATTACCGAAGCTCTGTGAACGATAAACACCCCATTCATCGTTAAGCATATTAAGTACGTTCACGAAGGAAAGTGTGACCACGCCACGATGCTCGTCGGTGAAGCCGGGAATCTCCTGGCTAATGTTCAAATCCAGCGAGCGAATCCACGGCTGAGAGTCCACGCCCCGCGGCACCATGTCACCGGCATATCCACCCAAGCCGATCTCATTAACCGCGTCCATGAGTATGTCGTAGTCCAATCCCCAGCCATAGGCTACGTTTGGGTCGTTCGCATCCACTGGGATATACGGTAGGTAAGCATCTGAACCCTGTAAAGATGATTGATCACCTAAGCCACCATCGCGGTAAGAGCCAAGAACCCAGCTAAGAGGCTGACCTGAACGTGCTTCGTAGAACATGTTGACTGAGGTTTCATATCCGGAGAAGAGTTCCTTTTCCCAGTTCAACGAGAGAGTGAAGCGATGTTCGGACTGCCAGTAGCCCGGGCCGAGTGTTGTACCATTTCGGTCGTAGCGGGTGACTGGATATTGGTAGTTAGAACGCGCGGTACTACTTGAACCCTGCGTGCCCTCAGTCACGTCCTGATAGGTGTAGGAGGTGAACATGCTCCATCCGTTAGACCAGTCATTGGCCATCGATAACGTAAAGATGGTGCTCTTACCGTCATCTTGCGCATTGGTTAGCATTAGATCGTAGCGGTCGGTCTGTGACTGTGTTAGCGGATCATAAGTCTCATAAACCGTCCGGCCAGTTCCATCTTCGCCGATATAGCGGCGAGACAGATCAACCCAGCGGACGTCGTTCTTGTTGTGCTTAAGCATAACCTCAGCTGCGATTTCAACGCTTTCACTCAACAGTGGAATGTCCCAGTAAGTTTCTGCGCGCAAGCTGTAACGCCAATCGTAAGGGATGTCGAAGTTAGGCGACACCGCATTGACCAAACCATCTCCGCCAACAAGACCTGCCGTCGCATCCGCAGGAACCTGTGCGAAGTCAATCGGCCATGCTGGATCCCAGCCACCGAAGTAGGTTAGCGCAGATTGGCCGTCGTTAGAATAACTATTAGACATCCAAACTAGAGGTGAACCGCCCGAGAATTTGCCGATACCACCAGAGAGAACAAAGTTATCGGTCACGGTATAATCGAAGCCGATACGCGGCAAAATCATTGATTCACCGTCAAACGTTGAGTTGTTCGAAAAACCATAACGATTAACAAAGTTTTGGTTAGTGGCCGGTGAATCAGGCATTGAAATTTGTTCGTAGCGAACGCCGTAGTTAATGTCCAATTTGTCCGTAACGGTCCAGAGGTCTTCAATAAAGAAAGTGTTGGTGACCATACTGAAGCTAGCGGCCGCATCTTCGGCATTGCCGGATGCAGCGTTGGAATAGTTAAAGCGGTCGACTAGGCCGTTCTCGAAGTCATCAATCGAGGAAAAGCTCCATGAACCCTTTGCCGCAGGAACAAATAAGTTGAAGACATCAACATTTTCGTAGTTATAGCCGAAGGTGATTTGGTGATCCCCTAACAGGTAATTACCTTTGAAAAGGAACTCGGTAGTCTGGTTATTTAGGCGATTAGCCTGACGATACTGGTCCACACCGAAGTTGACGGTACCCGAGCTAGAGCGAACAGCAACTTGACCGATGCCTAGATCGTAGAATGGTTGCTGACTTGTAGTAGTGTCTTTATAGCCTAGCTTTACTTCAGTAGAAAATACATCGCTCCAATCACTGTTCGCGATCATCACGAAGGTTTCGAGCTCCTCTTCCTTGTCATACCAGTAAGATGAAGCATTGAGTGAGAAGGGGTTGCTAGAAACTAAGTTAGTGCGGTTTCCGATGGTATGTTGATAGGTCGCTGCAAGGCGATGATCATCGGAGATCTGCCAATCAATTTTGGCTAGTATTTTTTCGTCTTCTTCAACAGGCTTGATGGCATAGCTGCCAATCGAAGCTAGACCATAGGTTTGCTGAGCTATTGAATCAATACGATCCCAGTCGGCCTGCGTAATGTTACTCTCGTTAGCAAGGCCACTTCCTGCTGGCCCGAACTCGGGGTTTAAGGGCTTGTCAAATTTCTCGTAGCTTAAGAAGCCAAAGAGAGTATCCTGAATAATTGGGAAACCTGCTGAAACACCCCAGGTAGTTTCCTCTGAGATTAACCCCTCGTAGTTCTCGCCATCAACTTTGTCTCCAGCCAGACTGTCATCGGTAAACTCATAAAAAACACTACCGTTTAATTCGTTAGTACCAGATTTGGTAATCACGTTAATTTGTCCGCCGGTGAAACCACCCTGAGTAACGCTATACGGCGCTACGTTTAGGCTGACACTCTCTACGGCGTCAAGCGATATGGGTGAGCGCTGTGTTGGGTAACCGTTGGAGTTCAAACCGAAGTTGTCGTTTTGGCGAATGCCATCAACAACAAATGCGTTGGTACGCGGGTTCGCTCCAGCTACACTAAATTCGTCACCGTCCAAGACAGCAAGTGGGTTTCGCTTCAAGGTATCACGAAGGTCACGGTCAATACTGGCGGATTTACTGATGTCGTCAGAGCTAAAATCTCGACCAGGCTGTCGGTCTACACGCGAACCAGTTACGGTGACCTCTTCAAGAACTACCGTACTACCAACAGTGAAGTTGAAGTTGGTGTTATTACCTTGAACAAGGAATACATCATTAATCGTGCTGTCCGTGAATTCCGTTGTATCAACTTCAATGGTATAAGGGCCGCCAACGCGAAGACCGTTAACGACAAATACGCCGCTGTCATTTACAGAAGTATCAACCTGCCGACCAGTATTCTCGTGAGTGATGGTTACCGTTGCGTTAGTCACTGTTCGACCATCATCGGTTACGACCTTGCCGCGAATCGACGAAGAAGTGTCCTGCGCAATGGATTGCATAGACAAAGATAGAGTTGATACTACCGCGATAGATAGTAGATTAGGTTTGAAGCGAGTAGCTCTCATAGGGTCCCTCCAGGACTCATTTTTGTTATAGAACTGTAGTTACGTCAGCATATAGGGCTTTTGACCTGTTGGACTCTGAATGCTGATCTTTTCATTTTCATTACAACTCAAAGATTTATCAAGCAATAGTTACATATGTCAGCATTCCAGCAATGAATAGTCGGCTGGATCAAGATAGTGAGAATGCCTAGATTGCACGAACTATCCTTGGGCTATATACTGCTGCTTCAAACTTAATTTAGGCTGCCCAAGCAGCCCATCACGTGGCCTTTCGTAGGGGTCACCACTGAAAAGAGGTCTCTAATGCCTAGCATTACGCTCCCAGACGGCAGTAGCCGTCAATTTGATTCTCCTGTTTCTATTCTCGACGTTGCCGCCGATATCGGTCCTGGTCTCGCAAAGGCGACCCTGGCTGGTGTGGTCGATGGCGTAGAGCGCGATGCGTCGTATCTTATTGAGAACGATGCCGCACTTGCGATTATCACCGAGAAGTCTCCAGAGGGACTCGAGGTAATTCGTCACTCTACCGCGCATTTGCTAGCTCAAGCAGTCAAGCAGCTATTCCCTGAAGCGCAGGTCACTATCGGTCCTGTAATCGAAGATGGCTTTTATTATGATTTTGCCTACGAGCGCCCGTTTACCGCTGAAGATCTGGCGGCAATCGAGAAACGTATGCTTGAACTCACCAAGCAAGATATCCTGGTTACGCGTCGTGAGCTATCTCGCGATGAAGCGGTTGAGTATTTCAAAGGCATTGGTGAAGCGTATAAAGCTGAAATCATTGAGAGTATTCCAGCTAATGAAGCGCTGTCGCTTTATCGCCAAGGTGATTTCGAAGATCTCTGTCGTGGACCTCACGTACCAAGCACTTCGAAAATCAAAGCGTTTAAGCTGATGAAGGTTGCCGGCGCCTACTGGCGTGGAGATAGCAATAACGAAATGCTTCAGCGTGTTTACGGTACCGCATGGACCGATAAGAAAGCGTTAAAAGCCTATCTGCACCGTATCGAAGAAGCGGAGAAACGTGATCATCGTAAAATTGGTAAGCAGCTCGATTTCTTCCACCTACAGGAAGAGGCTCCGGGTATGGTGTTTTGGCACCCCAAGGGCTGGGCCGTTTATCAAGCCATTGAATCCTATATGCGTACCAAGCAACGCATCCACGGTTACCAAGAAATCAAAACCCCACAGGTTGTCGATTACTCACTCTGGCAGCGATCAGGCCATGCCGATAAGTTTTCTGACGGGATGTTCATGGTTAAAACTGAAGAGCGTGATTTTGCCGTCAAACCGATGAACTGTCCTTGTCACGTGCAGGTCTTCAATCAGGGACTGAAGTCGTACCGCGATTTGCCACTCAGATTGGCTGAATTTGGCTCCTGTCATCGCAACGAACCTTCGGGCTCGTTACATGGCATTATGCGTGTTCGAGGCTTCACTCAAGACGATGCACACATCTTCTGTAGTGAGCAACAGATTCAAGCTGAGGTTTCTACTTTTATTGACTTCCTCCATGAGGTCTATCATGACTTCGGTTTCAGCGAGATTATCTATCGCCTATCTACTCGTCCGGAAAGTCGAGTGGGGACTGATGAATCATGGGATAAGGCTGAAAAGTCACTTGCCGATGCACTCGATGCCAAAAATCTGCCTTGGGAAGAACTTCCGGGTGAGGGCGCTTTCTATGGTCCCAAGATTGAATTCTCTCTAAAAGACTGTATTGGGCGCGTATGGCAAATGGGTACCATTCAGGTGGACTTCTCCATGCCTGGTCGTCTTGACGCTCAATATGTCGCGGAAGATGGCTCACGTCAAACGCCGGTTATGTTACACCGCGCGATCTTGGGTTCATTCGAACGTTTTATCGGTATTTTGATAGAGAACTATGCGGGTGCATTCCCGACTTGGCTAGCGCCAACACAGATTTCTGTCCTCAATATCACCGATAAACAGAGCGATTGGGCTACTTTTGTAGCAAAAGAATTGGAAAAAGATGGTTTTAGGGCAAATACGGACTTGAGAAACGAGAAGATCGGCTTTAAAATCCGCGAGCATACTTTACAGCGAGTGCCATACTTAATCGTAGTGGGTGATCGTGAAGTAGAGCAGCAAACTGTTGCGGTTCGAACACGTCAAGGGGAAGACTTAGGGTCTATGCCTCTAGCGGATTTCAAATCTTTGCTGCAGAACGCAGTGAATGAGTATGGAAGAGCCAGCAATTAGGCCACGTATTATCACTCATGATCAACGTGGTTAACTGTAACTAGAACGGAGAATTGGATTATCAAGCGAGACAACGGTAAAGAGCGCGGTAATAAGGTTAAACTTAACCAACATATTCAAGCTCGCGAAGTCCGTCTGATCGGACCTAACGGTGACCAGATTGGTGTTGTAGCATTAGCAGACGCCTTGGAAGCAGCACGCTCAGTAGAGCTCGATTTAGTGGAAATCTCACCAGATGCCGAACCACCTGTTTGTAAGGTGATGGACTTTGGTAAGCACATCTACGAATTGAAGAAGCAGAAGGCTGCCGCTAAAAAGAATCAGGTACGAAACACCGTGAAGGAAGTCAAGTTCCGTCCTGGTACAGATGAAGGTGACTATAAGATTAAGTTACGCAATCTTATTAAGTTCCTTGAATATGGAGACAAGGCTAAAATTACGCTTCGCTATCGCGGACGTGAGATGGCCCATCAAGAACTCGGTATGCAGATGTTAAAACGTCTGGAAGGAGATCTTGAAGAGTACGGTAGTGTGGAGATGTACCCCAAAATGGAAGGTCGTCAACTTACTATGGTAGTGGCTCCGAAAAAGAAGAAGTAATCCCGGCACTCGGTATGCCGGCTTACTTGTCGATTAAATCCTGAAATTTACTGGAGTTAACGAAATGCCGAAAGCTAAAGTACACAGTGGCGCAGCTAAGCGCTTTAAGAAAGTCGCAGGCGGCTTTAAACGTAAGAGTGCTCACAAGAGTCACATCCTTACTAAAATGACAACAAAGCGTAAGCGTCAACTTCGTGGTACCAATTTGGTTCACAAGTCTGATGTTGTACTAATTGATCGCATGTTGCGAACTAAGTAACCCTGAGTTTAATTTTTAGAAGGAAGTAGGCTATGCCTCGCGTAAAACGTGGAGTGACCGCTAATCGTCGTCACAAGAAAGTCTTAAAGCAAGCTAAGGGTTACTATGGAGCCCGTAGCCGTATTTATCGCGTTGCTGTTCAAGCAGTAACAAAAGCAGGTCAGTACGCTTACCGCGATCGTCGCGTTAAGAAGCGTGATTTCCGTAAGCTGTGGATTGCGCGTATCAACGCAGCAAGCCGTGCTAACGGTATGACCTACAGCCAGTTTATCAACGGTCTTAAAAAGGCGTCTATCGCTCTTGATCGTAAGGTTATGGCTGATTTAGCAGTTCACGACAAAGCAACTTTCTCTCTTCTTGTAGAGAAAGCTAAAGCAGCTTTAGCGTAAACCGCAAATAAAGTATACCTAGAGTACAGTTCGCTGTATTCTCACGAGCAGGGAAAGAGGCGACTCTTTCCCTGTTTTTGTATTGAGATATCGGAGATTCCGCATGGAAAACCTTGCTTCATTGGGCGATGAGGCCATCCAGTTAATCGCCTCCGCTGAAGATATTCAGTCCCTTGACGCTGTTCGAGTAGATTATTTGGGTAAAAAAGGCAAAATCAGCGCGCTGATGAAGAACCTTGGCAAGTTAACGCCTGAGGAGCGCCCACAGGCCGGCGCCCGCATCAACGAAGTTAAGATGCGCGTTCAAGATGCGTTGAACGAGAAGCGTACCGCTATGGAAACTGCAGCGGTTAATGCTCAGCTCGCAGCAGAAAGAATTGACGTAAGCCTACCAGGTTTACAGTCGACTACTGGTGGCTTACACCCAGTAACGCGTACGCTAGAGCGTATGCAAACGATCTTCTCTAAGATTGGCTTTGAGACCGTCGAAGGTCCAGAAATTGAAGATGACTACCACAACTTCGAAGCCCTAAATATTCCCGATCATCACCCAGCGCGTGCCATGCACGACACCTTCTACACGTTAGAGGGTGGTGTTCTTCGAACGCACACTTCACCAGTGCAAGTTCGTACCATGGAGCGTCAAGAGCCTCCCATTCGTATTATCTGTCCAGGCCGCGTATATCGTTGCGATTCTGACCTTACGCACACTCCAATGTTTCACCAGGTAGAGGGTTTAGTCGTTGCGAAGGATGTGAGCTTCGCCGACCTACGCGGCACTGTAGATCAGTTTTTGAAGGCCTTCTTTGAAGCAGACCTTCCCACGCGATTCCGTCCAAGTTATTTCCCATTTACCGAACCAAGCGCTGAGGTTGATATTCAATGTACCAGCTGTGGTGGAGCAGGATGCCGTATTTGTTCGAATACTGGCTGGCTGGAGGTGATGGGTTGCGGCATGGTTCATCCTGATGTATTCAAGATGTCTGGTATCGACTCGGAAGTCTATTCAGGCTTCGCCTTCGGTTTTGGTGTAGAACGTCTTGCAATGCTACGTTACCGAGTCAATGATCTACGACTGTTCTTCGAGAACGACATTCCGTTCTTAGAGCAATTTTAATCGAGGTTTATTATGATTTTTAGTGAAAGCTGGTTACGAGAGTGGGTTAACCCCTCATTAACCACCGAAGAATTAGTTGCTCAGATTACTATGGCTGGGCTAGAAGTGGATGGCGTTGAAGCGGCTGCTGGTAAGTTCAGCGGTGTCATCGTTGGTGAAATTGTAGCCATCGAACAGCACCCTGATGCCGATAAGCTAAAGGTTTGCTCAGTGGCTGGTATTGGCGAAACGCTAACGCAGGTTGTCTGCGGTGCGCCAAATGCTCGTCTAGGTATTAAGGTGCCGTTTGCGACGGTAGGCGCCAGACTTCCTGGAGACTTCAAAATTCGTAAGGCTAAGTTACGTGGCGTAGAGAGCTTCGGAATGTTGTGTTCTGAGTCGGAACTTGAAATTAGCGAAGCCAACGAAGGTTTATGGGAGCTTCCCTCTGATGCACCCACTGGTGCCGATATTCGTGATTATCTAAATTTGGATGATTCGCTAATCGAGGTAGATCTCACGCCGAATCGCGGCGATTGCCTTGGTGTTATCGGTCTAGCGCGGGATGTTGCGGTATTAAATCGCCTGCCGTTAAATATCCCCGAAATTGACTTCATTGAGCCAAGTCACGACGACGTGATGGATGTCGCTCTTTATGATGGTGAAGCCTGCCCTCGATACGCAAGTCGTGTAGTCAAGAATGTCAACGTTTCTGCTGCAACACCGATGTGGATGCAAGAACGTCTTCGTCGTTCAGGAATTCGCTCTATTGATCCGGTTGTTGATGTAACCAACTATGTCCTGTTGGAGCTTGGTCAGCCAATGCACGCCTTTGATTTGGCCAACATTACCGACGGATTAGTGATTCGTATGGCCGATGCCGACGAAAAGATTACCTTGCTAGACGAGCAAGAAATCAGCCTAAAAGAAGATACGTTAGTGATCGCGGATCACTCCAAAGCATTGGCCGTAGCGGGTATCATGGGTGGCTTGGACAGTGGCGTAACAACGTCCACACAGGACATTGTTTTCGAGTCAGCGCACTTCACGCCTGAGCTAATTGCCGGTAAGGCGCGTTCTTATGGACTTCATACTGATTCATCACACCGTTTCGAGCGTGGTGTTGATATCGCCATGCAAGAAGTCGCCATTGAACGTGCAACCCAATTGCTGTTAGCCATCTGTGGTGGTGAGCCAGGGCCAATTCAAATCGTTGAAGCGGGTACCGACGGCGTCGCTGATCGCTTCGTTACCTTACGACGCGCTAAGTTGCAGCAGTATCTAATGCTTGAACTTTCGGATGACGAAGTGCTTGATATCCTCGATCGTCTTGGACTTGAAATGACCGAGAATGATTCAAAAGGTTGGACCTTCCGAATTCCGACTTGGCGTTTCGATATCTCCATAGAAGTTGATTTGATTGAAGAGATCGCTCGTATCTACGGCTATAACAACCTGCCAACCCGCACGCCACAGGCGGTCCTAGAAATCGGCGAGGCCGACGAGCGAATTAAGCCTATTCAGTACCTTCGACGAGACTTGATTACTCGCGATTACCACGAAGCTATTTCCTACAGCTTCGTTGATCCAGCGGTCCAGAAGCTAATTGATCCAAGTATTAATCCAGTGAAGTTGGCCAACCCTATTTCCAATGACCTCTCGGTGATGAGAACTAGCCTCTGGGCAGGCCTTGTGACCGCGTTGAAGCGGAATATCAATCGCCAGCAGGGAAGAGTTCGTCTGTTCGAAACCGGTTTACGTTTCGTCCCAGGCACAGATCATAACGAAGTGATACAAACCCCAACGCTCGCGATGTTGGCTTACGGTCCTCGTACCGGTGAAGCGTGGAATCATACTTCAGATGCGGTTGACTTTTTCTCGGTTAAGGGCGACTTGGAAGCTATCCTTCCTACCAATGAGTTTAAGTTTGTTGCGGCAACCCGTGACGCGCTTCATCCAGGTCAAAGTGCAGAAATCCTCCTACACGGCAAGTCGGTTGGTTGGATCGGCGTACTTCACCCTGAAACTCAGCGCGAGTTGGACATTCCTCAGAGAGCAGTATTAGTAGAAATTGATCTTGAGGTGTTGCTCAATAATGGTCTGCCAAATTACTCACCGGTTTCTAAGTTTCCCGAGACGCGACGCGATCTTGCTTTCGTGGTGGATGAAGGCATTGCCGCGGGAATACTTTGTGATCGAATCCGCACACTTCTAGGTGCTAACGAGATCTTCCAAGAGTTAGACATTTTTGACGTGTATCAGGGCAAAGGTATTGAAAAACAAAGAAAAAGTGTTGCTTTGGGCTTGACCTTTAGACATCCATCTCGCACTCTTAATGATGAAGAAGTCAATGATTGCGTTAACAACGTAGTTGACGTTCTAGCAAACGAATTTGGGGCGAGCCTAAGGAACTGACATTATGCATACAGCGTTGACTAAAGCGGATTTAGCAGAGCGCTTGTTTAATGAGCTTGGCATTAACAAAAAAGAGGCTAAGGATTTAGTTGAACTCTTCTTTGAGGAAATTCGCCAGGCGCTTGAGCATAATGAGCAGGTTAAACTCTCGGGGTTTGGTAATTTCGACCTCCGAGATAAAAACGCTCGACCAGGTCGTAACCCTAAGACGGGTGAAGAAATTCCAATAGAACCTCGACGCGTTGTTACATTTAAGCCCGGACAAAAGCTTAAATCTCGCGTTGAGGCTCATCCTGCAGATGCTGCCGAGGTAGACTCCTGATTTTTGGAGAAATTCCCATGACTGATATGTCAGATATTCGCCGAGAATACCAACTCGGTGAACTCCACCGCAAGCAATTGGCCGACTCACCTCACACGCAGTTTGATCATTGGTTTCAACAAAGTGTGAATAGCGATCTTATCAAAGACCCCACCGCGATGACGTTATCAACGGTCAGTCCCGACGGCTACCCAACCGGGCGAACGGTGCTACTAAAAGGGCATGACGAAGCTGGTTTTAGATTTTTCACTAATTTCACCAGTGATAAAGCTGAGGATATTAATTTCAATGCTAACGTGAGCCTGCTATTTGCTTGGCTACCGTTAGAGCGACAGATAATTATTAGCGGTACGGCCTATCAACTTACTCGTGAAGAGAACGAAGCCTACTTTCATAGTCGTCCGCGCGCAAGTCAACTTGCTGCCTGGTCGTCGTTTCAAAGCGCTATGGCTCAAGATCGCTCAGAACTCGATTTGCGTTTTGACGCCCTTAGTCGTGAATTTGAGGGAAAAGAAGTCCCTTGTCCTGAGTTTTGGGGTGGTTATTGTATTGAGGCGCATTCCCTGGAGTTTTGGCAGGGACGAAGCGAGCGCCTTCATGACCGCTTCCGTTATACCCGCACAGAGAACGGCTGGCATCTTGCCCGTTATAATCCCTGATTAAAAACCTTTTGCATCTCGAAGTTGCTGGCGTTATTATCAACGCCAGATACTTAAAGTCTCAATAAAATCAGTAGTTTACAGACGTTTTTGATCCAAATTCGTAGCTTAGTGGTTTGAAACACTTCTTGACGATCAGCTGGAGTTAGGTACAGACAGAGTTATCTTCGGAATATAGCGCAGCCTGGTAGCGCACCACACTGGGGGTGTGGGGGTCGTGGGTTCGAATCCCGCTATTCCGACCAACATAAAAGCGACGGCATTTGCCGTCGTTTTTTTTGCCGAAACGTTCATCGCCGAACAATGGAAGCGACAATGCTGACAGCAGTCCGTTGACACGCTATGCTAGGAAAATATCCCTAATTTCAATTTAATATCCCACTAAAAGTGAGCTGAAATGGTCAAGTTAACACAATATAGCCATGGTGCCGGTTGCGGCTGTAAGTTGTCGCCGGAGGTGTTATCCGAGCTACTAGCTGGCTCGAGTCAGCCGCAGTTCGATAGTTTGGTTGTTGGTAACGATACTAAAGATGATGCGGCGGTGGTCGATTTGGGTGATGGCACGGGAATTATTTCGACGACCGATTTCTTCATGCCGATTGTCGATGATCCTATGGATTTCGGTCACATTGCCGCCGCTAATGCGATTAGCGATATTTACGCGATGGGCGGCACACCGCTGATGGCTATCGCCATCTTCGGTTGGCCGATAGATAAGTTGTCTCCTGCAGTAGGGCGTGACGTAATCAATGGCGGCCGACGAGCTTGCGAGCTTGCTGGTATACCACTTGCCGGTGGTCACTCTATTGATTCTCCTGAACCCATCTTTGGCCTTGCGGTGACAGGACGGGTGCCGTTGGCGAATTTGAAGAAGAACAGTACTGCTAAGGCTGGCGACCAGCTGTTACTGACCAAACCACTAGGAGTCGGTATTCTAACCACCGCTGAAAAGCGAGCACTACTGTTGCCTGAGCATGAGGGCGTTGCCGCAAAGGCTATGATGGAGCTAAATACTTTTGGTATGATTGCCGCGAATATCCCGGGGGTAAATGCCCTGACGGACGTCACTGGATTTGGACTTGCAGGACATCTTTTAGAACTCTGCGAGGGTGCTGTGCTAGGGGCCTCCGTGTCCCTTAATCAATTACCGGTACTACCAGGGGTACATGATTATCTTACTCTAGACTGTGTACCCGGAGGCACGCATCGTAACTTCCAAAGCTATGGTGTGGGATTGGACCTAAACGCCCTAGAGAGCCCTGATTATCGGCTAATCTGTGACCCACAAACAAGCGGCGGATTGCTTATTAGCGTCAGTCCTTCGTCTCTAGCTTCGCTTGAATTACTAGCTCGAGAATCGGGTCAATCGTTGACCTTAATTGGTGAGATGACCAACGATTGGACGGGGGTTAAGGTTCTCGCTTAACACACATTCTTAGCTACTATGGTCACTGACGATTAGCCATTCACCGTCAATTAGTTGCCAGAGTAGCGTGAAATGGCCGCTTGAGCGCTCGTTAGCGCGATTCAGCTGCCATCGTCCGATCATCCAGAGGTAATCCGTTTGGAGAGGCTGTATGTCAATGACATCAAAGCGAAGCGTACCCATGATTTCGACGTTAGGATAGCGAATTTCATAACGAGCTAACGCTTCATTCCAACCTCTGGTGATTATTTCAGGGCCTACTAGGCTTAGTTCGTCGGACTGCCAATAGCCGTTCATAAAGCCGTTTAGGTCGCCTCGATTCCAGGCTTCCTGTTGAGACTTGAGTACCGTGATACTTGGATGTTCATCGAGTACGCTCGAGCTTTCCTCTGCTGCGCTATTAAACACGATGATGATCGCGCCAAAGATAAGTGTTCGTACTGTCAGTAGAAGTCGTGATCGCATGAAATGGCCTTTTGTATGCTAAAGTTCTCTAATAATAGATCGATCAGCTAATTTTTCCTCAAACAAACATTTTTCAGGGACGGACTGTGGACTGGATTAACGCAGACTTTATCAAGGTCTTTACAACACTCATAGCGTTAGCGAATCCAATTGGCTTAGTACCAATATTCCTTGCGATGACACAGGGTCGCTGGGAGTCTCATCGGCGTAGTATCGCGCTTCAGGCGAGTATCGCGATTATCGTTATTCTAAGTATTTCGGCGTTAGCTGGTGACCATCTACTTGAGTTCTTTGGAATCAGTATTCATGGCTTCCGCATCGCCGGAGGTATTCTGGTGATGATCATGGCGCTGTCGATGATGCAAGCTCAAACCGATGACGTTCGCCAAACTGACGAAGAGGCGAACGCCTCGCAATTACGACCCGCAATTGCGGTCGTACCACTCGCCATGCCTATTACTGCCGGTCCTGGGGCAATCTCTGCGATGATTGTTTACGCCAATACTATCGGTGTGCTCATTTCAATCCTGGCCAGTGTGGCGCTCGCCTTCGTGCTCTATATCTTCATGCGTTCCGCGCCAACCATTGCACGTCTACTAGGTACCGTAGGTATGAACGTAGTCACCCGTATCATGGGTTTACTTCTTGCGTCTATGGCCGTTGAATTTATCGCGCTGGGGATGAAGGGTTTATTTCCAAGTTTACTTGGTTAGTACTAGCCGAACTGCAAATAGGCTGCACTCGAGATCGTAAGTAGGGCAATAAAGTCGCTTCCATTTTTGTCTTCGCCCTAAAAAAATACCCCATCTGATCAACATCAACTGGGGTATTTTGTTCTGTCGAGCTGCCGTCTAGTTTTGCTTACATATTCGGATAGTTCGGTCCACCGCTTCCTTCAGGTGTTATCCAAGTGATATTCTGACTGGGATCCTTGATGTCACAGGTTTTACAGTGCACACAGTTCTGAGCATTAATTTGGAACTTAGCCTCGCCATTAGCGTCTTCAAGAACCTCATAAACGCCAGCAGGACAGTATCGCTGAGCGGGCTCCGCGAATTTAGGCATGTTCACTGAAAGCGGAACCGATGCATCGTTCAACCTTAGGTGACAAGGCTGGTCTTCCTCGTGGTTGGTATTCGAAAGAAATACTGACGAGAGGCGATCAAAACTTAACTTGCCATCGGGCTTTGGATAGGTGATTTCGGCAAAGTCTTCGGCTGGTTTAAGTTGTGCATGGTCTGGCTTCGGGTCACTGAGAGTCCAAGGCAACGAGCCATTGAAAATATTAATATCGATGAACGCGTAGGCGCTACCAACAATGTTGCCCCATTTGTGCTGAGCAGGGCCAAAGTTACGCTGAGTGTGAAGCTCTTTATAGGCCCATGATTTTTTATATTCACTGGCAAATTCAGACAGATCGTCGCTTGCACGGTCAGCCGTGACAGCCTTAAAGACCACCTCAGCGCCAACCAAACCTGACTTCATTGCGGTGTGAGAGCCCTTAATCTTCGCGAAGTTAAGCGTCCCCGCGTCATCGCCTAAGAGCAGGCCTCCGGCAAAGCTCATTTTTGGCTGACTTTGAAGGCCGCCTTTTGTGATGGCACGAGCACCGTAGGAAATGCGTTTACCACCTTCTAAGTACTGCTTAACTACCGGGTGGTGCTTATAGCGTTGAAACTCTTCGAAAGGACTCAACCAGGGATTGCTATAGCTCAAGTCAGTAATAAGACCCAACGCTACCTGGTTATCTTCAATATGATAGAGGAATGAGCCACCTGCAGCACCGTGCTCGGCGAGTGGCCAACCCGCGGTATGGACAACAAGACCCTGTTCGTGCTGCTCGGCAGGAATTTCCCAAATCTCTTTGATGCCGATACCATAGTGCTGAGGCTCTTTACCTTCGTCGAGATTGAACTTCTCGATAAGTTCCTTACCCAACGAACCACGACAACCTTCGCAGAAGAGCGTGTACTTTGCGTGAAGTTCCATTCCCGGCATATAACTATCTTTCTGTTCACCGTCCATTCCGATGCCCATATCGCCAGTAGCAATACCTTTGACCGAGCCGTCCTCGTGATAGACAACTTCGGCTGCCGCGAAACCAGGAAAGATCTCCACTCCAAGTTCCTCAGCTTGCTCGGCCAACCAACGGCAAAGATTTCCAAGGCTGATAATATAGTTGCCATCATTATGCATGGTCTTTGGCGTGAAGAAGTTTGGAACCTTGATATGCTTACTGTCGTTGTTCAGCATATAGATATCATCACGCTTCACTTCAGTATTTAGTGGCGCGCCGAGTTCTTTCCAGTTAGGAAACAGCTCAGTCAGCGCTTTCGGTTCGAACACGGCACCTGAAACGATGTGTGCGCCAACCTCTGAGCCTTTCTCGACCAAACAGACGCTAATTTCCTTGCCGCTCTCTTGGCTGAGCTGGCGAAGTTTACATGCTGCGGCAAGTCCGCTTGGACCTGCGCCCACGATGACTACATCGTATTCCATCGATTCACGTTCCATGGATTTAGTCTCCTAAACTGAGTAAGTGCTATTATTTTACGACGAAAGCTGCTGACTGGCTTTAATATTTCACAATCTCGTCTGAACTTTCTGGCTTCATGATACGTATAACTGGGTAGATATTAAACGTAAACTGGCGCCTTAGACATTCAAGTGACTTATAGAGACAATACTGAAAGCCTCTTTCTAGTCACATTACGTCATTATAGGCTTAAATATTACAGAGTATTGGTGTTAAACTGTAGCCAATAACTGTGATATCAACAGTCAACTAGGGGACACATTGCTTGCGACTAGCGAGCTATAGTGAATTAGCTTTAACGATAATCAATACGATGGGACACTCATGAAAGTTTTGGTAGCAGTAAAACGCGTTGTAGATTACAACGTAAAAGTTAGACCAAAAGCCGATGGCTCAAACGTCGAGCTTGCTAACGTAAAAATGTCAATTAATCCATTCTGTGAAATTGCGGTTGAAGAGGCGGTTCGTCTTAAGGAAAAGGGCGTCGCAATAGAGATCATTGCAGTTTCTGTAGGCCCGAAGGCCTGCCAAGAGCAGCTACGTACAGCACTAGCGCTAGGCGCCGACCGTGCAATTCAGGTAGAAGTTGAAGGCGACGTAGAGCCATTAGCGATTGCTAAGCTGTTAAACGGTATCGTGTCAGAAGAGAAACCAGATCTAGTCGTGTTGGGTAAGCAGTCCATTGACGGTGACAACAACCAAACGGGTCAAATGTTAGCTGCGTTAGCTGGCATGGGGCAGGGTACCTTTGCATCAGAAGTTGTCGTTGAAGACGGTACTGTTGCGGTAACGCGTGAAATTGACGGCGGCCTGCAGACAGTCAAGCTTCAGCTTCCAGCGGTCGTTACGACTGATCTTCGTTTGAATGAGCCGCGTTACGCTTCACTACCAAACATCATGAAAGCCAAGCGCAAGCCGTTAGAGGTGAAAACTCCGGCTGACTACGGTGTCGATACCGCAACACGTGTAACGCTTGTTTCGGTTGAGCCGCCTGCAGAGCGCAAAGAGGGTATCAAGGTTGCTGATGTTGCAGAATTGGTTGATAAACTAAAGAACGAAGCGAAGGTGATTTAACATGTCAGTACTCGTAATTGCTGAGCACAATAACGCTCAATTAAACGCGGCAACATTAAACACGTTAGCAGCGGCCAAGGAATTCGGATCAGAAATCCACGTTCTTGTAGCGGGTTCAGGTGCAGCGGATGTTGCGGCCAGTGCTGCTGAAGCAGACGGTGTTGCCAAGGTTTTCCATGCAGAGAGCGCAGTGCTTGAGCACCAACTCGCCGAAAATGTAGCGCCAGTTGTAGCGGCGATTGCTGTTAACTACACGCACGTGCTAGCTCCGGCGACTACCTCGGGCAAGAATATACTCCCACGTGTTGCTGCAGCACTCGATGTTCAGCAAATCTCTGACATCATCGCTGTGATCTCAGAAGATACCTTCAAGCGTCCTATCTACGCAGGTAACGTGATCGCAACGGTTAAGTCTAGCGATGCAGTGAAAGTTATGACGGTTCGTACTACGGCTTACGATCCTGTTTCTGCTTCGGGTGGTAGTGCTGAAGTAGTCGCTATTGCTGATGTTAGCGATGCGAGCTTATCTAGCTTTGTCGGCGAGGAACTTGCTAAGTCAGATCGTCCGGAACTTTCTTCGGCGTCTATCGTCATTTCCGGTGGTCGCGGCATGCAAAACGGCGATAACTTCGAACTTCTCTATAAGGTTGCAGACAAGCTTGGCGCCGGTGTCGGTGCAAGCCGCGCTGCCGTTGACGCGGGCTTTGTTCCCAACGACATGCAGGTAGGGCAAACCGGTAAGATCGTTGCTCCGGACCTCTACATCGCGGTAGGTATTAGTGGCGCGATCCAGCATTTGGCTGGTATGAAGGACTCAAAAGTCATCGTTGCAATTAACAAGGATGAGGATGCTCCGATCTTTTCAGTGGCAGATTACGGTCTAGTAGCCGATCTATTTACCGCTGTTCCAGAGCTAGACGCGGCGCTATAAAGAGTCGTAACCAGCCTATCTATGATGGTTGAGATGTTAAAAGGCGAATAGATCAAGCCACGATCTATTCGCCTTTTTTATGGTTGAGTCGTTAAGGAGGTTAGTGGTCAGAGCCAACGAAGCGGCAACAGTTACGACCCTCCGATTTCGCCAAGTAAAGGCCTTGATCCGCACGGTTGATAAGATCCGCTTGTTGATCACCTGAATAATAAATCGTAACGCCGATAGAAACCGTTAGGTTGAATTGGTTGTCGCATTGGTGAGTATGGATTAGTAGCCGCAATTTTTCTGCCATACCCATTGCCTGATCAGCTGTCTGATTAAGCGTCAAGAGTAAAAACTCCTCGCCGCCCCATCGAATTAACGTATCCGATTTTCGAATGGACTGCCTGATGATACTTGCTGTTTCGGCTAAAACTCGGTCTCCGGCTTCGTGTCCATGGGTATCATTAACTATCTTGAATTCATCTAAATCCAGCATAAGCACACTAAAGCTTTGTTGCTCTCGTTCACATCGAGGTATCTCAATAGCAAGCCGTCGATCAAGTTCATTACGATTGAAACACTTAGTCAGCGGGTCAGTGACCGCTAGTTTTCGATAGGCTAACTGCGTAGCGAATTCGGCTCTTCTTGAGCCATCATAAATTATTGACCCTAAGAGCCCGAAGAGAAAGCTACAACCTAGCCAAAATAAATGCATGTAATAGAGTGGGCTACCCTGCATGGTGTAGCTCGCATAGATACCAAAAATAGAAAGACTTGCTAATGCGCTGAATAGCGCAAATCGGGGAGATAAGCCCGAAATAATGAACGTCCAAATCAACAGAAGGTAGGCCTCCGTCTGAAGTGGTGAGACCTCGAGGAGCCTTGAGCTGATATAGACGTGACACGCAGCGGCAAAAACAGTATGGACCATAAGGAGGGGTTCAATCAGGCGTGCCAGTCTAGCTTCCTTTGAAAGAAGCGCGGTGATTAAAAGGCCGGGGGCAATAAAGAAGAGGTAGAGTAGCTGCATAGCAGATTCTGCCTCGGGATTAGCCCACGGCTTCGGAAGTACAGCAAAAATGAGATAAAGTAGGCCGGTTAAGGTTGAAACTTGTGCTATTTGTTTGAAACGCCGCCGCTTATCCCAATCATTAAATTGGGTAATTGAATACGGCCCGTCAATGGGTAGATCTACTGGCTGAACCATTAGCTAGCATCCTTGCATTAAGCTATCGGAGTAACATTTACATTAACTCTTTCGGTACTTGTTTACGACAATATAAGGTAAACGTATCACTAGCAACTTTGTTTAACTAAGTGATACCTAATTCAGCTTAGGTTTAGTTATCACTACGTTAGTGGGCTCAGCATCTTCTTATCTCGTAATTGACACCAAAATACTTGGTAAAAGTGGGCTGTACCCCCCCAGAAATAACAGCCGTATTTTGTACCTTCTTATTTTCTTTCAACAATCATCATTAATCCGCCTCTGCTAAGCAGAAATAGATCTTTTGATTTCTTTTTTTAGTCTAGCTCTGAATGAAATATCATCAACGGTTATTGTGTGTCTTGGGGTGTCGATCTGCTTCACATCCGGATTAGCCAGTTCACGTTCAATTAGCGCTTTAATCGATTTCTTTGGCTTCCAGTTGCCCAGAAGATGTTGAGCAGCCAATTTAGACTGAAGTTCTGCTCCAGGCCAGATGCAGCCCAACGGTTGAAAAAGCCCTATGAAGTACAAATTATTTATATCAGCCGGGATCATTTTATGAAGAAGTGGCACTTGGCCTTCTTCATAATTAATTAGACTTTTATCGAAGAAGTCATGTTTAATTTTAAAACCGGTACACGCAATGATGACGTCAAACTCTTCGCTTGTGCCGTCCTTAAATACAACCTTGCTGCCTTCGTATCGTTCTATATCCACATGGGGCTTTACTTTGCCATGCCTTACCGCGTAGTAGAGTTCTGAGTTTACTGTTGGGTGAGTTGCATTTAAGCTTTTGTCTGGTTTCTGCAATCCAATATCTTCATTTTTTCCTTGGAAGATTTCTAGCATGACCCTTGTGAATGGCCCTCTAAGAAAATCGGGCATCCACCTATTTTTGATAGCTTGTACATCTGTTGGCAAGCCATACATGAACTTAGGAATAAGATAATATCCTCTTCGCCAGCTAATCGAAGTTGATTTAGATACTCGTGCAGTCTCAACCGCAACATCGCAGGCAGAGTTACCACCGCCAATAACCAAAACACGCTTATCCTGAAATGGTTTAGCTGATTTAAATTCATGAGAGTGGAGTAATTCCCCGGTAAACTCGCCAGGATAATCAGGATATCTAGGTTTATGATGATGACCATTACAGATAACGAGCGCATCGTATTCGTCTAGATTTGTGACATTAGAGCCCAGCGTTTTCCATTCTACTTCCCATCTATCCCCATCGAGTTTTCTACAATTAGTCACTTCGGTGTTAAATCTAATTAGTTTCCTAATGTCAAAATGATCAGTGTATGCATTGAAGTAGCTTAGCAATTCTGTATGTGAAGGGTAGTCGGGGGTCGAATCAGGCAAAGGAAAGTCTTCATAAAATGAAGTGTACTTGGAGCTTATTAGATGGGTGGTTTCAAAAACACTAGAATGCCCAGAAGGGTCATTAAACCGCCAATTTCCTCCCACTCCCTCGCATCTATCAAAAGCAGTGACCGCAAAACCTTGATCTGAAAAATTTTTAATCGCAGTAATACCTGATGGTCCCGTGCCAATAATGGCAACCTTTTTGATCTCTTTCATTTTGTTGACCTCGTTCATATAGCTATCTAGTAATTATTCGTTTGTTTTCGTTTTCGTTTTCGTTCTTGTTTTTGTTTGTCTGGGCATTTTTTCTTCAACCTTTGCCGAAAGATCAATTTAGAAACCATGCGGAATTGGATCGAATCTTTAGAGTGGCCAAGATATGCTTTGTACCTATAGTCTTGCTTTCAGTGTCTTGATAATATCGCCGTTGATCTCCTCCCAGAATTCATCGGCATTGGCATTTGCATATTGGTAGAAGCCCTTGCCGGTTTTAACGCCCAGGTCACCCTGAGATACTTTGTCGCGAATGCGTCGATGAGATCGCCAACTAGGATCATTCATTGTCTCTGCGAGATAGTCTCCTACGTTAACTATTGAATCTAGCCCAACCATATCCATGAATTGAATAGGGCCTACACTGGGCAGCCTCAAGCCAAATCCACTTTTAACGACGCTGTCAATTTCGTCCGCCGTTGCAACACCCAAATCCATCAGGCCCATCGCTGCATTGATTAGGGCACCCTGAAGTATGTTATGAATAAATCCGGGCGTGTCTTTACACCGTACCGGGTGCTTACCGATTTTATTTAGCAAATCCATGGTTTTGAGTTCCGTGCCTTTAGCTGTTTGTATTCCGGGTACGACTTCTACTAATGGGCTCAGGTGGGCAGGGATAGTCCAGTGGGCTGTGATGGCCCGTTGCGGATAATCCATGCCCTGTGAAATATGTGAAATGCTCATGGACGAAGTATTAGATGCGATGATGACATCTGGCGCACAAATTTTATCGCATTGCTCAAACACAGCCTTTTTTTGAGCTATATTCTCTGGAACCACTTCCATAACAAAGTCGGCGTTGGCCAGCGCACCATCCCATTCAATCGTGCGTACAATAAGCTGTTGTGCTTTTTGCGCGCAGTCTTCTTCCACTAAACCACTTTCAATCATCAATTTTAGACTTGCTTTTGTTCGATGTTCGGCGATTTCAATTTGTTGCTCAGAAACATCCACAGCAGTGACCTTATAGCCGGCAAGAGCAAAAGTGATGGCGATGTCGACACCCATAATTCCCTGACCCAACACAGCAATGTTCTGAATATCTTTGCTAGATATTCTGGTTTCTAATTCCATGGATTGTGTCTGCATATATGATCTCTTACTCGCTAATAGCCCCATTGAAAAATAGGATGCTCTGTTGTCTTAATAGCCGACTTGGGTGCCATCGGGTTCAAGAATGCTAATTCCTCTGCTGGCGGCCGACTTCACAGCGCTTAGTATCGGTAGTTTCTTCCAGCGCATTAACGGAATACATTGTGTGGGGGTCTACTCCCATGTCAGATGACTCCATTCAACAGCCCCCTTAACATTCCATGCTTGCTTAGTCTCGAACTCCGTTGGGAACAAAGTCGGGTGTTGGTGACCAATCGCTCGGCGCTTGGAACCACTACTGCGCTTCTAGAGCCTATCGATACTAAGTTGCCATTAATCAGGGGCTTTATTTCGTTGCTATTATGGCTAGTGGAAAGCAATAGTTGATTTCGTTAGTTATCGAAATCTATCAGCTAAAAACCTGTAGGGCAACTGGTTTAAGCTACTAAACCGCGCTTAAGGTCGGGTTTAGCTGTCGAATGAAATCAGCGAACAGCAGTATTCGTGCTCCTTAAACCTGTCTCACTCAAGCTAAGAACACTCGGTGGTTAGCGCTTAGCGCTATTTAGGTCATTAAATCAGTAGAGCTGCAGATTTAGTTGCATTAATCGGTCATGTCGGATAGTTTTCGCGCACAACATTTATAAAGCTGAGATCGTTAAATGAGTCTGTTGGATGAAACCCAAAGTCAGGTCAAGGTTCGCCGTCGCGTCCAAGCGCGGACCGAAATTGCCCGTTCGAAGTTAATAGAGGCAGCAACGCCAATGTTTGCCGAGCAAGGCTTCGACGCCATCTCGGTACGAGATATCGAAAATGCAGCCGGTGTGAAGCGAGGGGTATTGTCTTACCACTTTGGAACCAAAGATGGCCTCTGGCGAGCGGTGACGGATGCGCTATTTAACCCGCTTATCGCGGCACTTGGACAACGCTTAGATATTCTACGGGATCTTTCTTCC
This sequence comes from uncultured Umboniibacter sp., assembly GCF_947497555.1. Taxonomy (NCBI): domain Bacteria; kingdom Pseudomonadati; phylum Pseudomonadota; class Gammaproteobacteria; order Cellvibrionales; family Cellvibrionaceae; genus Umboniibacter; species uncultured Umboniibacter sp. The sequence continues at coordinate 61,545 of NZ_CANMGY010000005.1, read as the reverse complement.
CGTGAGCGCGTCGCGTTACTAATACGATTCCATGTGCGCTACTATGCTGAAAATCCATTATTAAGTAGGTTGATGAGTCAAGAAGCACGTCAGGATACATGGCGTATAGCTTATCTGAGTCAACACTATGTGGGCCCCAGTGTCGCAGAGATTAAAAAGCACATCGCAGATGAATTGGAGCTGAACGAAACCGAATTTGCCCATTGGTATTACATTATGGTGAGTGCTAGCGCGACGATTTTTTCATTCGAGAGTGAGTGTAAAAAACTTTTTGGTTTCAACCCTAGGACAGATGAAGCAATTGATCGGCATGCGGATATGCTAGTCACTATGCTAATTAAGCCGGTAAACGGCGACTAGGGAATTGCGGAGTTTTCAAGACGGTTAAAATGGTCGGGGTAGAGAGATTTGAACTCCCGACATCCTGCACCCAAAGCAGGCGCGCTACCAGGCTGCGCTATACCCCGAAGTCAGTTTTCGGCTGACAGGCCGTAATAAGCAAAACTTATCAAAAATGGTCGGGGTAGAGAGATTTGAACTCCCGACATCCTGCACCCAAAGCAGGCGCGCTACCAGGCTGCGCTATACCCCGAAATTGTATTGTTAGCAAGTAACGAGTCTTAGTTACGAAACGGCTGAGTAATTGGTTTACTCTTGGGATTAACTGCTGTCTCGTCAATACGGGCGCCATTATAGGGACGAAGCCTGCCCCTGTAAACCATTGATTCAATGAAACTTTTGCTTTTCTATTTGGCTGAAATACTCGGTTCAAATATTAGGTATTTCACCGTATTATAGTGTTTTGCCTCAACTAGGGTCTAAGAATGCAAATACATCAACTACAAAGCCTTCTGTCCATGCAGGATGCGATGAACTCGAAGGTGAACGCCAATTGGATTGAGCTCGGCCACGAGTGGTACCGTGCTATTTGGATTGAGTGCGGTGAAATGCTGGATCACTATGGCTGGAAATGGTGGAAGGCGCAGGAGTGTGATTTACCCCAGGTCGAGCTTGAACTGATTGATATCCTGCACTTTGGTTTGTCTGACTTAATTCAGAGAAATGGCAATATTCAACAGTTGGCGGCTGAGTTAGCGGCAAACTGGCCAGCGGTCCAAAGTGGTAGCAAGTTTGAGAATCAGCTTGAGGCATTCGCTGCCGATTGTTTGATGACTAAGACCTTTAATCTGGCATTATTTGTTCAGCTTGCCCACTCAATAGATATGACTAGCGACGATCTTTATGTAGGGTATATCGGAAAGAATGTCCTGAATCGCTTTCGCCAGGATTACGGCTATAAATCGGGTGAATATATTAAGGTCTGGCACGGAAAAGAGGATAACGAGGTACTTGTCGAGCTCTGCGCTACACTAGATGTGGCGAGTGAGTCATTTCAAGAGCAACTCTATGATGGCTTAAAAGCCGCTTACCCAGTTTAACTAGGGGTAATTTCGGTAAAGACATTTGCGTGCGAGCTAGGTAGAATACGCCCGCTTGAAACAACCTGACCAATAATGGAGTCAAACCGTGAAACAACCAGTACGTATTGCAGTAACCGGCGCGGCCGGTGGTATCTCTTACAGCCTTCTTTTCAAAATCGCCGCTGGCGAAGTGCTTGGCTCAGATCAACCAGTGATCCTTCAATTACTTGAAATCACACCCGCTATGGACGCGCTTCGCGGTGTAGCGATGGAACTTCAAGATTGTGCCTACCCGCTGTTGCAGGGTGTTGTACTTTCTGATGATCCTACGGTTGCTTTCAAGGACGCAGACTATGCATTCTTAGTTGGTGCTCGTCCTCGTGGACCTGGCATGGAGCGTAAAGACCTGTTGGAAGCAAACGCTGCTATCTTCTCTGTACAAGGTAAAGCACTTAACGACGTCGCTAGCCGTCAGGTTAAGGTGCTTGTAGTGGGTAATCCAGCGAACACTAACGCACTCATCGCTGCACGTAACGCTCCTGACTTAGATCCAACACAGTTCACAGCAATGACTCGCCTTGACCACAATCGTGCCGTCGGCCTTGTTGCTAACAAAACTGGCTTCGCTACGCCTACCATTAACCGCGTCACCATTTGGGGTAACCACTCGGTCACTCAGGTACCTGACCTTTTCCACGCTGATGTAGCGGGCGAAGACGCCGTTGATGCAGTTGGTGAAGACTGGTACAAGAATACCTTCATCGAGACGGTTCAGAAGCGTGGCGCTGCGATTATCGACGCGCGCGGAGCGTCAAGCTCTGCTTCGGCGGCTCAGGCTGCTATCGATCACATGCGTGACTGGGCACTAGGCACCTACGAGGGTGATTGGGTCAGTATGGCGATTCCTTCGGACGGTTCTTACGGTGTCGCGAAGGGTATTATCTACTCATTCCCAGTTCGCTGTGCATTCGGACGTTACGAAATCGTTCAAGGCTTGGAAATCAACGATTTCGTTGCCGGCAAAATGAAAGCTTCAGAGCAAGAGTTGGTAGAAGAGCGCGATGCAGTGGCGTCATTGCTCCCTGCAGAAACTGAAGCGCATCTTGAAAATGTCCAGATTGCAGATCGCAGTAACCGTGAGCTAAATGCTCGCGGGCTGAACGAGGATGCAAAAGCCGTATTTACCGAACGTTTCTAAGCGCGGGTATAAGCGGTAAACTAAACGGCGGGCCAGATGGCTCGCCGTTTTTCGTTGGAGAATATAACTATGGAATATCCTAAACTTGATGAGAAAGCGCCAGACTTCAATCTACTCAATCAGGAGGAACAGACACGATCTCTTGCTGACTATGCAGGGAAGTGGCTAGTCCTCTATTTCTACCCGAAGGCGATGACTCCGGGATGTACTACTCAAGCGTGTGAGCTACGTGATCACAAGGCCGAGCTAGATGCTGTTAACGCTGTTGCGGTTGGATTAAGTCCCGATGCAACCAAGCGATTGACTAAGTTCACCGAACGCGATTCCCTTAATTTTGACCTGTTATCAGACGAAGATCATGCCGTAGCAGACGCTTATGGCGTTTGGGGTTTAAAGAAATTCATGGGCAAAGAGTATGACGGTATTCACCGCACCACGTTCATCATCAACCCCGAGTCCAAGCTTGTCCATGTCATGAATAAGTTTAAAACTAAGACCCATCACGACGACGTGCTTGCGCTACTCGGCGAGCTTCAGGTCAAAGCGTGACGATAGTAACCACGCTAAATTGCAACGGACTGCGCTCGGCTGCACGTAAGGGCCTTTGGCGATGGGTAAAGGAGAACTCTCCGGATGTCCTGTGCCTGCAGGAAATTCGTATTCAACATCATCAGCTTCACGAGGCTGACGGTTTTCCAAAAGGTTATTTCGCCTACTACAACCCTGCGGAAAAACCGGGCTATGCGGGCACTGCCATCCTTAGCAAGGAGAAGCCTGAGCTGGTAACTTTTGGTGCTGGTTGGCCTAGAGCCGATTCCGAGGGGCGTTGGACCGAGGCTCACTACGCCAGTACAGTAATCGTTTCACTTTACGTGCCCTCTGGTTCTGGGCTTGGTACTAAACAGGTTGCCAAAGAGGACTTCATGGAAGCGTTGCGTTGTCGAATGAAGTCATTAAAGACAATCGGCAAGCGCGTTGTCATTTGCGCTGATTGGAATACCTGCCATCAGAATGCAGATATCAAAAATTGGAAAGCGAATCAAAAGAACAGTGGCTTCCTTCCGGGAGAGCGCGCGTGGTTGGACAATCTAATCACCGATGAAGGTTGGCGGGATTGTTTTCGTGAGCTTCCACAGGAACCCGACACTTACAGTTGGTGGAGTAACCGGGGTAGGGCATACGAGAATAACGTGGGATGGCGACTCGATTACCAACTTATTAACTCAGACGACAGTACGGGCTTATCTAAGACCTTCATTGATCGTGATGCTCAGCTATCTGATCACGCTCCCGTCACACATTGGTATGAATGGGAGCTTTACCCCTGATACCTAATTGATATAATCGCTAAATCATTAATTCACTAAAAAGAGATAACTATGAGTTTATTAATTCCTGAAGCAGTAGCACAAGACGGCGCACCACAGCAGGGAGATCCTATGATCACTCTTTTGATGTTCGGCGGTCTATTTGTGTTTATGTGGTTCTTCATCATTCGTCCACAGCGCAAGCGTCAAAAGGAGCACAAAAACCTTGTAGACTCACTGACTAAAGGTGCTGAAGTGGTAATGACTAGCGGTATGCTAGGAAAAATTACTGCAGTAGACGACGAGTATGTAGTCGTGAAGTGTGCCGACAACGTAGAACTTAGCTTCCAAAAGGTTGCGGTTCATGCAGTACTGCCAAAGGGCACTATTAAAGGTATCAACCAAGCGTAAAAGTTTGGATCAAGAAGAGCGACATAGGTCGCTCTTTTTTTATAACAATAAAAAATAGGTTGTCATATGTTAGAGACTTTCGTTGGCCTACTCCAAAGCTTAAACGCGATCGTTTGGGGCCCGCTCACCATTATTCTAATTCTCGGTACCGGCTTATATTTAATGCTCGGTCTCCGTTTAATGCCAATCCGCAAGCTCGGCTATGGCTTCAAGCAGCTCTTCTCGGGTAAGAAAAGTGGCGCTACCGGCGAAATTTCGCCCTTCAACGCGTTAATGACTTCGCTGTCTGCTACCATCGGAACGGGTAATATTGCTGGCGTTGCAACGGCCATTTTCGTAGGTGGCCCTGGAGCGTTATTTTGGATGTGGTGTACTGCACTCGTGGGGATGGCGACTAAATACAGCGAGGCCGTTTTAGCGGTTACCTATCGTGAGAAAGATGCGGAAGGAAAGTACGTTGGTGGTCCCATGTATTACATCCGTAACGGCCTCGGTAAGAAATTTATCTGGCTAGCGTTTGCCTTTGCGTTTTTGGGTACCTTCACAGGGTTTGGTATTGGTAACACGGTACAAGCTAACTCGATGGCTGCGGCACTAGAGAACTCGTTTGGGGTTGAAAAGTGGGTGACTGCGGTCGTTCTAGCTTCGGCCGTCTTCGTCGTCTTAATCGGTGGTTTAAAGCGTATTTCAGATGTAGCTGGTAAGGTTGTACCCTTCATGGCTATCGCCTACCTCTTCGCCGGTATTACCGTCCTAATCCTCAACGCTAGTGCAATTCCAGCGGCGTTCTCGACGATCATCGAATCTGCCTTTACCGGTCATGCGGCGGCAGGCGGTTTTGCGGGCGCTGGCATTATGTTAGCGCTGCAGCAAGGTGTTGCAAGAGGCATCTTCTCCAACGAAGCAGGCTTAGGTAGCGCCGCAATTGCTCATGCAGCAGCGCAGACCGACGAACCGGTCAGGCAGGGTGTCATTGCAATGCTTGGAACCTTCATCGACACCATCATTGTCTGTAGTATTACTGGCTTAGCGATAGTTGTCACAGGTGTTTGGAGCGGAGGTGAAACGGGTGCAGTGTTAACATCACAGGCATTCGATCAGTCATTAGCGTTCGGTGGCGATATTATCGCGCTCGGGTTGATCGTTTTCGCCTTCACCACGATTCTGGGTTGGTCCTACTACGGTGAACGATGTGCACAGTACCTCTTCGGTACTCGGATCATCCTTCCATTCCGACTATTATGGGTGGCTGCGCTTCCCTGTGGCGTATTGCTTGAATTAGACGTCGTCTGGTTGTTAGCAGATACACTCAATGCAATGATGGCGTTCCCGAACTTAATTGCACTGCTATTACTATCACCCGTTGTCTTTAAGGCAACTCAAGCGTACTTTAATTCACTTGATCGTGATAACGAATAAGCACCCGAGACGTTAAGTTCAATAACAGTTCGTAGGCGATGGTCCCGGCGTTTTCAGCAACGTCGGCCACCGCCAACGATTTACCCCATATTTCCGCCACATCACCTACTTTTATATCGTCATTGCCAATATCTATCGTTGTTAAGTCCATGGAAACTCTTCCAACAATCGGGTAGCGCTTGCCGTTTATCATAATCGGAGTGCCTTGCTTCGCGTGTCTTGGATAGCCATCGCCATAGCCAATGGCTATAACGGCGAGACGGGTGTTGTTCTGGGCAGTCCAAACTTGTCCATAACCGACACTTTCGCCGGCCAACACGTCGTTCACGGCAATTACAACGCTGGTTAACGTCATAACCGGTTCACCCTCGAATGGGATCTGTCGTGATGGGCTGACGCCATACATCAATAGCCCTGGCCTAATCCAATCACGATGACTAAACGGATAACGGAGAATGGCGGCGCTGTTTGCGGTACTCTGTGGGTGTCTGATTTCACTACAGGCGGTGTCAAAGCGTTGAAGTTGATCGATACTGAAATCGTTATTGAGTTCGTCGGCACTCGCGAAGTGGGTCATTGTGACAATACTGTCAACGACTTCGAAACTTTCAATTAGCGCTAGTTTCGCAGCAAAGTCGCTGGAGAAGCCAAGACGATGCATGCCGCTATCAAACTTAGCCCATACTCGCAGTTTGCTACCGCCACTTAGGCGCCTGAGTAGCTCAATCTGAAAGTCCTGGTGTACGACGAGGTCCAAGTGGTTATCTTGAGCAAGGATTAGCTCGTCGAAATCTAATACACCACTAAGTAAAACAATAGGCCGTAAATAACCCGATTCGCGGAGTAAGATTGCTTCTTCAATCCGAGCAACCGCTAGGGCGTCACAGGCGGCTAGGCTGGAAAGGACCTGCTTGATACCATGACCGTAGGCATCTGCCTTGACTACGCCTAAAACTTTAGCGTTAGGAGCGAGGGAGGCGATGAGATTGAGGTTCCTTCGAAGGGCACCCAAGTCAATGTTAGCGACGACGCGTGGAATCATTGTATAGTATTACCGTGATTAAGTGCTGACAGTTTAACTAATCTTTATTTACTTTGGCTAGAAGGATTATTAGGATGACCGAAAACCCCGCACGACCACTTGTGATTGGTGTCACTAGCCGAAGTCTGTTCAACCTCGACGATAGTCATATGATCTTTGAGCAAGACGGAGTAGAAGCCTTCGCTCAATATCAGATTGCCCACGAAGAAGTGCCGTTGGGACCCGGTCCAGCTTTCGCATTGGTCCAAAAATTTCTTAATTTAGTGGTTAATGGTAATCCGCTTTGTGAAGTCGTTCTACTATCCAGAAACTCAATGGATACCGGATTACGAGTATTTAATTCCATCGAAAATCATGGTTTAAAGATTACGCGTGCAGCATTCTGTGGCGGCAATGAGCCCTGGCCATATGCCCGAGCGTTCTCCTGCGATCTATATCTTTCCACCGAAGCCTCTGATGTAAGACGAGCGCTGGAGGTTGGTCTAGCTGCCGCCCAGTTGATAGGCGATCATAAGGACGCTGATTCACCGGAAGTTCGTATCGCTTTTGATGGTGATGCGGTAGTTTTTTCCGATGAGGCGGAGCGGGTTTTCCACAGCGATGGACTGAACGCATTCCAGGATTCTGAGGTTGCATCGGCCCATGTGCCGCTGACGGCAGGTCCCTTCAAGGAGTTCCTATCCGCGTTACATTCACTACAGGCGCATTACTCGCCTAATGAATCTCCTATTAAGACGGCGTTGGTTACCGCTAGATCTGCTCCGTCGCATGAGCGAGTGATTAGAACGCTCAGAGAGTGGGGGATTCGTGTGGACGAAAGTGTTTTTCTTGGTGGTCTACCTAAATCCGCATTCTTAGAGGCGTTTAATGCTGATATCTTCTTTGATGATCAGCGCATTAACGTAGAGCGTGTGGGAAGCGGAGTAGGAGCTCATGTTCCGACGGGAATCAAAAACGAATAAAAGCCTTGCTTGCTTATATCATTTAAGTATATAACGGTGGTATTAAAACAACCTGCTAGAGGCCTTTCGTGAAACTACAGCAACTGCGCTACATCTGGGAAGTCGCCCATCATGATCTAAATGTTTCGGCGACAGCACAGAGCCTATTCACCTCACAACCTGGAATTTCAAAGCAAATTCGTATGCTTGAGGACGAGTTAGGGGTCGAAATTTTCAGTCGCTCAGGTAAGCATTTAACGCGAATCACTCCTGCTGGTGAGGCTATTCTGTTAGAAGTGGGTGAGATACTTAATGGTACTCAACGCATCAAACAACTTGCTGAAGAGTTTTCCGATGATAGCAAAGGTACGTTATCTATAGCGACCACTCATACCCAAGCGCGTTACGCATTACCTGGACCTATCCGCGCATTCATTAATCGCTACCCCAACGTTACGCTGAATATGAACCAGGGTACGCCGATGCAAATCTCAGAAATGGCCGCAAATAGTACGGTTGATTTCGCCATCGCTACTGAAGCTATTGCGCTGTTTAATGATCTCGTCATGATGCCTTGTTATCGCTGGAATCGCTGTGTTCTCGTTCCCAAGGATCATCCGTTAGCTAAGGTAAAACGGCTCACCTTGGAGGATGTCGCCGCCTCGCCAATCGTTACCTACGTATTCGGTTTTACGGACCGTTCGAAACTAGATCGTGCGTTCAAGGACCGGGGCTTAGATCCAAAGGTTGTTTTTACTGCCGCGGATTCGGACGTTATTAAGACTTATGTTCGGCTTGGCCTTGGAATTGGTATTATCGCTGAGATGGCGGTCGATGAGCAGGATACTGATCTTGTTGCATTGGATGCGAGTCATCTCTTCGAGAGTAGTACCACGAAAATTGGCTTTCGACGCGGTATTTTTCTGCGCCGATACATGCTGGAGTTTATTCGAGAGTTTGCACCGCACCTCAAACCGGACCTGGTTCTCGCCGCAAGTAAGGCGAAGAGTACGGCGGAGATTGATGATCTATTTAAGGATGTGCGCTTACCGGTCTTCTAGGTCGTCGTCATATTCCAGCGTACCACCTAGGGCGTTTACGAACGCTCGAATCTTGTTGCGAGATTCCGCTTGTTCCGCATCGGCATCGGAATCTGCAACGATTCCTCCGCCACCCCAGATATGCAGCTTATCGTTATCTTTAACGAGCGTACGAATTGCGACGTTCGAATCTAGATCGCCACTCGCATCGAGGTAAAAAATAGTCCCGCAATAAGCTGAACGCCGAGCGGTTTCTAACTCCTCAATAATTTCCATTGCTCGGATCTTGGGCGCGCCGGTAATACTCCCCCCAGGCAGGGTTGCCTCGAGCAAATCTATCGCATCATAACGCTGATCTAGCTTCGCTTTAATGGTACTAACTAGATGATAGACATTCGCATAGGGTTCAATGTCAAAGAGCTTGCTAACTTCCACTGTGCTTGGCTGAGCAACACGACCGATATCATTTCTCAGTAGATCGACAATCATCAAGTTTTCCGCGCGATCTTTCTCGGACTCAACGAGTGTAGTCCGTGATTCCTCATCAGCTATCGGATCGTCATAACGTGGCATGGTGCCTTTGATGGGCTGCGTTGTGATTACCCCATTTGTTAATTGAACTAAGCGTTCTGGGGAAACACTGATCACAGCTTGATCCAATCCGACCGGAAGCAGCGCGTTGAACGGTGATTGAACCGAAGCCTTGACGCGTTTGTAGATCGCTAGTGCAGGTTGTGTGTAACGGGCAGTAAAGCGTTGAGTGTAGTTAACTTGATAGCAGTCGCCAGAATCGATGTATTCATGAATTCTGTTAATCGCTTTCTGATACTTCAAAGGTGATGTTGCAGCGGTCCACTTTATACCTTCTTCAGTAAACGAGGGAATGGTTGGCGTAGTAACGCTCTCCTCTGATACCTGGGCGGCGAGGGAAATTAGTTTTTGGTGGAGTACAAGATCGTCGCCGGTGAACCATGCGCGCCGCGATCTATGACACTGAACGACTGCCCAATCGTAGCGTGAGACAAAGGCTATTGGCAGGCGTGGTTGCGCTTTTCCAACTAACGGCACCACCGAACCAAGAACTTGGTTTATGTCATAACCAATATAGCCGATCAGTCCCTGGCTAAAGGGTATATCAGGACCGCTTAACGTATCGCTCTTAAATGAACGCCCAGCGTTAGTCGCGTGGAGACTCCTGAGAACGCTAAAGAAATTCGAAGTCGTTTGGCGAGTGATCGTCTTGCCCATCGTTAGTTCTAGATGCTCATCCCATAGTACTAACTTCGCGCTAGGGGCGGCAGCGATGATGTCGTGATTAGCACGGGAGTGACTAGCCCCATCCAGCAGAACTGGTTGACCCAACGGCGTTAATAGCTCAAACCAGTTAGTAGCATCTTCAAAATAGGGTAATTCAAGTGGGCTCAATGAACTTTTCTCCAATACTACGCCAACGACAGCACTTAACGATTACAACATCTTACGCTTGATGCCGACTTCAGCAAGAATGCGGGTCGATATTTCTTCAACGGAGTGATGTGTGGTATTAATACTCGGGACCCTATGCTTACGGTAGATTGCCTCAACCATCCTGACTTCATCGGCGCATTGGCGCAAGCTTGAATAGCGGCTATTTGGACGGCGCTCATTACGAATAGCAGACAGTCTATTGGGTGCGATAGTTAACCCGAACAACTTTGCTCTATACGCTTGAAGTGGTCTCGGTAGATTAAAGTTATCGGCATCGTCTTCGGTGATGGGGTAATTGGCCGCTTTAATCCCATACTGGAGGGCAAGATACAGACAAGTTGGCGTTTTACCACAGCGTGAAACGCCAACTAAAATGATGTCAGCGTCGGCATAGTTTTTTATTTGCGCACCATCATCGTTGTCGAGTGAATAGTGAACGGCATCCATCCGGCTCTGATATTTTTGTTCATTAGCAATGTTATGGGTTTGCCCCATTTCGTGATTCGAGACCGCACTAAGCTCTTTCTCAATAGGTCCTAGAAATGCGTCAAAACTGTCTAACATCAACGCATCCGCCTTCTGAACAATCGCCCGAATCTCGTCGCTGATGATTGTCGATACCACAATGGGGCGCTCGATACCACGCTTTGATTCGTTAATCATGGTCACGGCGCGCTCAGCTTTTTCTGGCGTATCAACGTAGGGGAGGGATAGCTCTTCAAACTCAATACCCGGAAATTGGGTTATGAGACTGCGGCCGACATTTTCGGCAGTGATACCTGTGCCGTCCGAAACAAAGTATGCGTAGCGTTTTGTAGTCATGTAGTCGGTTTCCCATAAACCCGATGTATGGATTGCAGAAATGTATAGATTAGTAGCGCTATTAGCAAGTGGAATAACTGCACTATAATACCTCCATACACTATAGATGACTCCACACAAAGAGGTGCTCCCGTGGCTGATAATGTGCTTTGGTTTAACGAATTGAATATGTCGGATGTTGATCGCGTTGGCGGTAAGAACGCCTCTCTAGGAGAGATGATCAGCAACTTAGCTAACGCTGGCGTAAACGTACCAGGTGGCTTTGCAACCACAGCAAGTGCATACCGAAGCTTCCTTATTGATACGGGTCTCAAGGCGAAGATTGATACAGCGTTGGACGCATTAGATGTCGAAGACGTTAACGAACTTGCTCGAGTTGGTAAACAAGTTCGTGACTGGGTTATGGAGCAATCACTCCCAGAGACGCTTGAAGTTGATGTTCGTAACGCCTACGAAGAGCTGGCTGTAAATGGTATGGATGCAGTGGTTGCCGTGCGCTCTTCGGCTACAGCTGAAGATCTTCCCGACGCGAGCTTCGCCGGTCAGCAGGAAACCTTCCTTAACATCCAGGGCTTCGATAACGTCATTTCTGCCATGCGCGAAGTATTCGCTTCGCTATTTAATGACCGCGCCATTGCTTACCGCGTTCATAAAGGCTTCGATCATTCAGAAGTTGCACTCTCGGCCGGCATTCAACGTATGGTTCGCAGTGAGACAGGCGCCGCAGGTGTCATGTTCACCATGGATACCGAATCGGGTTTTGATGACGTTGTATTCATTACCTCAAGCTATGGTTTGGGTGAAACGGTGGTTCAGGGAGCAGTGAATCCTGATGAGTTCTTCGTCCATAAGCAAACACTCGCAGCAGGACGTCCCGCAATTATCCGTCGTACGCTCGGCTCGAAAATGATCAAGATGGTTTATGGCGCCGCCGCAGAGACGGGTCGCTCAGTTGAGACCGTAGGTGTCGATATTGCCGAGCAGCAGCAGTTCTCTCTCAATAACGCTGAGATAGAGTCGCTTGCTAAGCAGGCGATGATTATTGAAAAGCACTACGGTCGCCCCATGGACATTGAGTGGGCGAAGGATGGCGACGACAACGGTCTCTATATCGTTCAAGCTCGTCCAGAGACAGTTAAGTCGCGCGAGAATATCAATCAGCTCGAACGCTATGTTATCAAGGAAAAGGGTACTGTAGTCACTGAAGGTCGTTCAATTGGCCAACGTATTGGCCAGGGTAAGGTCATTAATATCACTGATTTATCGCAGATGGATCAGGTAGAGCAGGGCGATGTGTTAGTCACTGATATGACCGATCCGGATTGGGAGCCGGTAATGAAACGCGCTTCGGCAATCGTCACTAACCGTGGAGGCAGAACCTGTCACGCCGCTATTATTGCTCGCGAACTCGGCATTCCTGCCGTCGTTGGCTGTGGTGACGCAACGAAGATCCTTAGCTCTGGCGATGAGGTAACCGTTTCCTGCGCTGAGGGCGACACTGGCTTTATCTATTCAGGGCTACTTCAATTCGATATCAATCGTAGTGATTTGGCTTCTATGCCAGAGCTACCATTCAAGATTATGATGAATGTTGGTAACCCAGATCGAGCGTTTGACTTCCAGGGGCTCCCTAACGCCGGTGTTGGTCTAGCGCGCTTGGAATTCATTATCAACCGCATGATTGGTGTTCACCCCAAAGCACTATTGAACTACGAGTTAATGGCTGCTGATGTTCGCGAACTGATCGATGACCGTATGGCGGGTTACGAATCACCGGTTGAATTCTACGTTCAAAAGCTAGTTGAAGGAATAAGCACTTTAGCGGCGTCCTTTGCTGATCAACCCGTTATTGTTCGTATGTCAGATTTTAAATCAAATGAGTACGCCCACCTTATCGGCGGGATGGACTTTGAACCCGTTGAAGAAAATCCAATGTTAGGTTTCCGTGGTGCGAGTCGTTACCTAGCACCAAGCTTCCGCGACTGTTTTGATCTTGAGTGCCGAGCGCTGAAGATTGTGCGCGAAGAAATGGGCTTCAAAAACGTACAGATTATGGTGCCATTCGTTCGTACAGTTAGCGAAGCCGCAGATGTGATCGGGCTTCTAGCGGAGAACGGCCTGGAACGTGGTAAGGATGATCTTAAAGTGATCATGATGTGTGAGCTTCCCGCTAACGCCTTACTCGCCGACCAGTTCCTAGCTTATTTTGATGGCTTCTCGATTGGCTCTAACGATCTTACCCAGCTAACACTTGGCCTTGATCGTGATTCCGGTCTTGTCGCACAGCTGTTCGACGAACGAAATGATGCGGTAAAAGCGCTGCTCAGCATGGCAATTAAAGCCTGTAAAGACCAGGGTAAGTATGTGGGTATTTGTGGGCAGGGACCGAGTGATCACATCGACTTCGCTCGCTGGTTAATGGAGCAGGGCATTGATTCAGTCTCATTGAACCCTGACTCAGTTCTTGAGACTTGGCTCTACTTAGCAGATAAAGACGTCTAATGTCGCCAAAGTACCCACAACGTTTAGTCATTGTGGTTACAATAGGCCTTTAACGCCGTGCTTCATTGCCCACCATCTGGGCTTGTGGCATACTTTGGTGACTGCTTTTAGGATCTAATTATCTATGAATATCTCTCGGGTCGACCTCAACCTTCTTGTTTACTTTGATGTACTACTTGAAGAAAAGAACGTCACTCGCGCTGGTGCTGTGCTGGGTATCACTCAACCGGCAATGAGTAACGGCTTACGTCGTTTGAGAGAACTCTTTGATGATCCACTACTCGTTCGAACTACTGAGGGGATGACGCCAACTGAGAAAGCGTTATCGATCCAGCCACGCGTTCGACATATCCTTACCGAAATAGAACAGGTGTTGCAGCCGACAGAGGGCTTTGAACCGGAATTCTCTAGCAGAATGTTCCGTATCATTGTCGGCGATTACGCCGAATCTACACTCATTCCGGAAGTTCTTAAGCGTCTCCGTCGCGAAGCCCCCAATGTTGTGCTAGATCTGCTCACTCCCAGTGATGCTTCGATTAGCGATCTAGAACAGGGCAAGGTTGACTTAGCAATTAATCGCTTTGATGAATTACCACAGAGTTTCCATTCAGTCGTAGTATGGCGAGACAGTTTCTCATGTTTGATGAGTGCCAATAACCCGCTATCAGAGAACTTGAATCTCGATACCTATCTAGACGCTCAACACATTTGGGTTAGCAAAACTGGCGTAGGCCGAGGTACGGGTATCAACGTCGAAAACTACAACAAGCTTGGTTGGGTAGACAGGGCGGTAGAGAAAGCAAAGCCGGGTTGCCGAAGAAAGATCGCTATCTTTACACGACACTATCAAATGCCTGGCGTCTTGATAGCGCGTGATGATCTTGTGGCCACGTTACCAACACGTGTCGCCAAGCGTCATCACAATGATGGTAGCTTTTTCGTCTCGGAACCACCGTTTCCAATCCCGCCTATTGAGTTAAATATGGCTTGGTCTCCACTACTACAGCACAATCCCGCTCATCGATGGCTGCGCAGATTGATTATGGATGTGGCGAGTACGCTTTAACCACTTATCGTTGAAGCGTAGGCTGATCATAAGTCTTAGATCATAAGCCTTCGAAAGCGCTTGTCGCGCCGACTACGCTCCCAAATTTGCTTGAAACGTTGTAGCTGCGTTCCAAGAACAGGGGATCCAGCGGCAGCTTGTGACAAGCCCTTCGCCTGTTTAAATTGTCCGGCAAGCCCAGGTATCAGCCAACTCGCTCCAAGTTCGGCGGCATCAGCTTCTGATAAGACGCGATAATGAACTCTTGAGTTTAAGCGCTGAAGCCAATTAAAGAATTCTGGGCAACGTTCAATCAAGGCAACCGAGTCGAAGGAAAGAATGAAGATTTCGGCCCTCGCATTTTCACGCAGTAATAATGTGAGTTTTGCTGTTATATCCGCTAAGTCATTGGACATTGCACTGAAATCTAATTCAGCAATGTAGACATCACGCCTTGCTTTCGTAACCAGCTGAAGGCGATTAGCCGAAAACGCAGAGGGAGTGATGGGGCCATCACGAGGTGTTAGCGCTAAATCCATGGTGACGTGCTCAATACCCGCTTCCAGGTAGCTATCACCATTCACTTTAAAATCTGCACGTTGATAGAATCCTGATGCATGCGCTTGGGCGTGAAGATAGAGGGATAAAAAGCCGGCGTGCCCACCTATTTCAACTAGTTTTGTTAGGAGCAGGGCGCCAATACCTTTCCCGCGAGCGCGCTTTAGTACCGCCATACGACCAATCTTCCCGGATGGCATTAGACGGCCGGTGCCTACGGGTGTTTCATTATGAAATGCCAAAACGTGGACACATCGTGAGTCCTGGCCATCCCATTCAATATTTTCCGCGACGCCCTGTTCCTGAACAAAAACTTCATGGCGGATAGCATGAACTTCCCCTTCATACTCAGGCCAGCGTACACGAATAACACGAAGATCATTCATAGAGGTGGTAATGACCCTGTTCCAGTAACTCGTTCATCCACTCGCGAGTGCTTTCGTCATCAACCAGTGCGCTAACTTCTTCAAGCGACAAAACTGCTTCGTTGGCTAATCGCTCTGCAAGTATGGCGCAGGACGGATTCAACGACTGAACTTCGCCATTACAAAACCAGAGAAACTCATCTTCGGTTTGATAGTAAGCTACTCGGGTCACAGCATCTCGTACTAAGCACGATTCATAGGCGCCGTCGACGTCAACGCGATCAACAAGAGGGAGAAGTTCATCGCGCTTCGGCTCGGTCATAAACGAACCGAACCAATTGGCAATGACTTTAGGGTCCGCGACGTGCTTGGCTAAAATCTGCTGAATACGGTCTACATCCTGCTGGGCGAGCTCGCCCGGTGACTGACTGATTGTCCGTTTAGGATCACTGAAGCGAGTATCATTGCCGAGTAGACCTTCGAGTTCCTTACCGAAATCCTGAAAGACTTCGCCAACGCTTGGTGCGCGAAAGCCGATACTAATGGTCATCGCGGACGTCTTCGCAACACCCCAGTGAGCCACACCTGGAGGGACATAGAGTACATCTCCGGGCTTCAATAGGTGCGTTTCCTGAGCGTCAATATTGGCGAGTAGATCGAGTTGGTCATTTTCTGCTCGTTCGGTCAGATCATCACACTTAGGCCCAATGGTCCATTCGCGCTCGCCCTCTGCCTGTATCAGGAAGACGTCATAGTGATCGTAATGCGGACCAACTGAGCCACCCGGTACAGCGAAACTAATCATGACGTCGTCGCGACGCCAGTTGGGGATAAACGAGAACTGTTGGAGCAACTCCCATATACCGAGGTTCCACTGATCCACCGCCTGAACTAACAGCGTCCAATTTTCCGCTGGAAGCGTGGCAAAGGTTTGATCCGAAAAGGGACCGCTCTCCATTGTCCATTGATTAGGAGTAGCTTCTTGGATCAGTCGACTCTCGACCTCATCCTCTAGTGCTAACCCAGCTAATTCATTCGCGTCAATCGGGGGCTCGAAGCCTGGAAAGACTTGGCTCAGTACAGCGTGCTTCTGCTGCCAATACCGGAGAAGAAACTCCTCAATCGACAGGTTACCCAATCGATTGAGCGGCTTAACGGAAGGTTCAAATTGCGTTGGCTTGATCAACGGCATTTCCTATGTAATTAGCAGGGGTAAGAGCTTTCAATTCCACTTTAACGTGGTCTGGAAGTTCTAAGGTGTCAACGAACACCGCCAAAGTCTCGGCGTTAATAGTCTGACCACGAGTTAAGGCTTTAAGCTTCTCATAGGGTTCATCGATGCCATAGCGACGCATGACTGTCTGAATTGGCTCAGCGAGAACTTCCCAGCTTGAGTCAAGATCAAATGCGAGTTGTGCGGCGTTGAGCTCAAGTTTAGACAAGCCCTTCAACGTCGCCTCATAGGCAAGAAGACTGTAGGAGAAGCCAACACCCATATTTCGTAACACGGTGGAATCCGTTAGGTCGCGCTGCCAGCGGGAAATTGGGAGCTTCTGCGCCATGTGCGCCAGTACAGCGTTTGCCATACCAAGGTTACCTTCGGAATTTTCAAAATCAATTGGGTTGACCTTATGCGGCATGGTAGATGAACCCACTTCGCCCGCAACAACCTTCTGTTTAAAGTAGCCCTGAGAAATATAGCCCCAAATATCACGATCCAAATCAATTAGGATGGTATTAAATCGAGCCACCGAGTCGAAGAGTTCAGCAATATAGTCGTGCGGTTCAATCTGAGTGGTGTATGGGTTCCAATCGATATCAAGGCGTTCCTCAATGAACGTCTGCGCGTTGGCTTGCCAGTCAATATCATTGTAGGCACTTAGGTGTGCGTTGTAGTTACCTACCGCGCCGTTGATTTTACCAAGGAGCGGTGTTTCAACCACTTGCACAAGCTGGCGACGTAGACGGTAGACAACGTTTGCTATCTCTTTACCAACGGTAGTAGGCGAAGCCGTCTGTCCATGAGTGCGGCTAAGCATGGGCACAGCGGCGAACTCGTGGGATAGGGCGGTAAGTTTGTCGATTAACTTCTGCATAGTTGGCACAAGCACATCATCGCGTCCGGCGCGAAGCATCAGTGCGTGCGAAAGGTTATTGATATCTTCTGACGTACACGCGAAGTGAACAAACTCGGAGACTGCAGAGAGCTCTGCATTCGAAGCAAACTTGTCCTTTAGAAAGTATTCAACCGCTTTAACATCATGGTTAGTCGTGCGTTCAATATCTTTTACCGCCTGAGCATCAGCCGTGCTGAAATCATGGAGCAAGGTCTCTAAGAATTGATTCGCCTCAGCACTCAGCGCAGGAACCTCGGTCACACCCTCAAGTTCCGCGAGTTGCTGTAACCAACGCACTTCAACGAGAACGCGATTGAAGATAAGTCCGTACTCTGAAAAATGTTCTCGAAGAGCAACGGTTTTCGAACCGTAACGACCGTCAATTGGAGAGATGGCGGTGAGCGCGCTTAATTCCATGTTAGTAGCTTATCCTAATGATATGAATGATGAGGCCATTTTAGCCGAATCTTAATCTGTTCGCATGGCGATTTCAGTGTGAATAGCACCAACGATGTTAGTGCTCGGTGGCTAGCCAGGCCTCAAATTGTCGAGTGATCTTGCCGCGCTGGAATAGCAGTTGATATCGTCTACCGTTCAAGTTTCGCCAGAGCATCGTGGCACGAATTCCGGCAAAGAGTAGGGCACGTATACGACTGGCGACTCGATCTTGGGTTAGCCAATTGACGTCACCAACCACTTGTATTCGATGGCTAAGGGTAGAGAAGGTTGATTGATAAAGATTACTTAGAGAGCCACTAACGGAGTCATGCTCATAGCCATAGAGCTCAACCTGACGAGTACTTAGAGTGAGTCCTTCATCGATTTTCGGCATAAAATCCTTGCGAGCGCGCATTTGTTTTTCTAGCTGAATCATACCCATGACATAGATCATAAGGTTCTGATAGTTCGCCTTTCGCTGCTTGGCGATATCTACGCAAACCTGAGCGCCGTAGCGCAAATTGTTAACGTCTTCGTAAACTTTTGCGACATTATCAGCGTCGTTGCTAAAAACACTTTTTATCACTGCAAGATATGCTTGCTCGTCACAGCGTCCGTGACGAGCAAGTTCACTAATGAGGTCAGCGCATTGAAACATGCCTGCAACGGCGAGGGTGCGAGACTCCATTTAAGCTGCCTCGTTATAGAATTTATTAATGACGGCGCCACCCAGGCACTGATCATCTTGATAGAACACCACGCTCTGTCCCGGCGTAATTGCTCGCTGTGGTTCATCGAAGCGCACGATAAGCGAATCACCAGCTATCTCTACTCGGCAGCCTTGATCTGGCTGGCGATAGCGTGTCTTCGCCATCAGCGGCTTAGATAAATCCACTGAGGAGTTAATCCAGGTGACCTGGTCGGCTTCCAGCGTAGTATGGAATAGTGCCGGGTGGTTAGTACCTTGCACCACGACTAATTCATTAGTTTCAAGTCGTTTCTGCGCCACAAACCAAGGATCATCAGAAGCACCTGCCATACCTCCGATACCCAACCCCTGACGTTGCCCGTAGGTGTAATACATTAAACCTACGTGCTCGCCAATCTTAGTGCCGTCCAGAGTAATGATATCGCCCGATTGATGGGGTAAGTAGGTATTCAGGAAGTCACTAAAGCGGCGCTCGCCGATGAAACAAATACCCGTACTATCCTTCTTTTTAGCCGTGACTAATTCATATTTTTCAGCCAGTGCTCGAACATCGGTTTTATCCATCTCGCCAATGGGAAAGTAACTGCGAGCAAACTCATTAGTGGTAACCGCATGGAGAAAATAGCTTTGATCTTTATTGCCATCTAGGCCCTTTAGCAGGGTAGTTTCGCCATTCTCGTTGGTACCGCGGCGCACATAATGCCCCGTGGCTATGGCACTTGCGCCTAACGCTTCTGCATACTCAAGAAATACCTTGAACTTAATCTCGCGGTTACAGAGGATATCCGGATTTGGCGTTCGGCCAGCCTTATATTCTTCTAGAAAATGCTCGAAGACATTGTCCCAATACTCAGCAGCGAAGTTTGCAGTATGAAGGGTGATACCGAGTTTGTCGGCCACAGCCTGCGCGTCAGCCAGATCTGCCATTGCAGTACAATACTCGCTACCATCGTCTTCGTCCCAGTTTTTCATGAAGAGACCTTCAACTTGGTAGCCTTGCTCTAGCAGTACGGCGGCCGTTACCGATGAATCGACACCACCGGACATTCCTACGATCACTTTCTCAGTCATATCTACTCTTAGCGCCTAGTGCGCATTCTTCCTCTGGTTTTAGTTCTATCAGTCTTGCCTCGGCTCGTTCTAGCCGTATTAATCGGCATATTAACCGTTATCTCCCGGTACTTTCCAGGAAGCAATTGATCGAGACTCCACGGCCCAATCTGTGTGCGTATTAAGCGTAGCGTTGGATTACCTACGGCTGCCGTCATACGACGAACCTGGCGGTTTTTCCCTTCGCTGATAGTAAGTTCAATCCAGCTTGTTGCCAACCTCGGATTTACCGGTGGATCCCGCTCCCAAAGTCCTGTTGGGAAGGAAATGCGTTTTGCCTTAGCAGGTCGTGTTAGGCCATCCTTGAGCTCAACACCTTTGGAGAGTTGTTCCAGCGATTCGTCGCTAATATTGCCTTCAATCTCTACCTGATAGGTTTTGCGCTTATTACTCGATGGGTGGGCTATCTGATGTTGTAGCTGGCCATCGTCCGTAAGTAGCAACAGTCCCTCGCTATCTTTGTCGAGTCGACCAGCAGGATAGACCCCAGGAATGGCTATATAGGATGCCAGCGTAGTTTCATCAGGCGTACCCGTAAACTGCGAAAGCACGCCAAAAGGTTTGTTTAGAAGAATTAACTTAGCCATTCACACCGTCTATTTGCCCAAATTGAGCGGTATTCACACTCGTTGACTCTATGATAGAGTATTTCCACTGTTAGCACTGCACTGAGAAGCACCTATTTTATGACGTTCCAGTACATATTACCGCCAAAGTCAGGCGAAGCCATTGGTCATACCGATGATAATCAGATGATTGTCCCTGATAGACCCATTATCCCATACATTGAGGGAGATGGCATTGGTATCGATATTACTCCCGTCATGCTAGAGGTCGTCGACGCAGCGGTCGCTCAAGCCTACAAGGGTAAGAAAAGTATCGCTTGGATGGAAATATTTTGCGGTGAAAAAGCGGCCGACATCTACGAAGGGGATTGGTTTCCACCGGAAACGCTAGCCGCTTTAGAGAAATACTCAGTGGCCATCAAGGGGCCGTTAACAACCCCCATTGGCGGTGGTTTTCGAAGCCTCAATGTAGCACTGCGCCAAGAGCTTGACCTCTACGTTTGCCAGCGACCCATTCAGTGGTTCAAGGGCGTGCCTTCTGTAGTGCGTAAACCTAACGCCGTAAAAATGGTTATCTTTCGTGAGAACTCCGAGGATATCTACGCAGGGATAGAATGGCGAGCAGGTAGTGAAGAGGCGGCAAAAGTTACTCAATTTCTGCAGGAAGAGATGGGGGTAACAAGCCTTAGGTTCACTGAAAATTGCGGCTTAGGGGTAAAGCCCATTTCCGAACAGGGCTCCAAACGGCTAATCCGTAAAGCAATTGAGTACGCCATTAATCATGATAAACCGTCAGTCACGATGGTGCACAAGGGCAACATCATGAAGTACACCGAGGGCGCATTCTGCGAGTGGGGCTATGAGGTAGCGTGTGACGAATTTGGTGCTACTCAGGATCCTGAAACTCAGTGGCTCACGATCAACAATCCAAACACCAACCAGCCGATTATTATTAAAGATGTGATCGCGGATGCCATGATGCAAGAGATCTTGATGTACCCCCAAGAACACTCTGTGATTGCCACGATGAATTTAAACGGAGACTATCTTTCCGACGCGCTGGCTGCACAGGTTGGCGGTATTGGGATTGCGCCTGGCGCAAACATTGGGGATCGAATTGCATTATTTGAGCCTACGCACGGCACCGCTCCGCGACTAGCAGGTCTGGATCAGGTTAACCCGTGCTCGCTATTACTATCCGCTGAAATGATGTTGAGACATATAGGCTGGACTAAGGCAGCAGACTTAATGGTTAAAGGCGTGAAGTACACAATTAGCGATCGGACTGTAACATATGACTTCCACCAGATGATGGAGCATGGCGAACTACTCTCTACTAGCCAGTTCGGAATGGCAGTGGTGAAGAATATGAGGCGACGCTAAGTCGCCATTCATGTAGAGTATCGTGACTTAGGCGATCGAGCGAGTTATGCCATCGCCTCTTCGTCGACGGTTATATTGATAGCATGGAGCCCTTTATCACCTGGCTCAACTTCAAAACGAACTGGTTGGCCTGCCTTTAGCGTCTTGTAACCGTCCATAGTGATGGTTGAATAGTGGGCAAAAAGATCATCATTGCCTTCGTCCGGTAGAATAAAGCCGTAGCCCTTTGCATTGTTAAACCACTTAACAGTTCCTGTTGCCATATCTAACTCCCTGTTGAAATAGCATTTTTTATGTTTGAGAAACTAAAATTTGATATCGGTGTTTAGTCCATTACTAGCATTGCAAAACCTATGAGTCAAGATGATTTTACGGAAACCCGTCATAAAAAAGTTATGTTATCGGCCAAAATTAGCGCTATTCTGCAGTTATGACACTCGTTTCTTTACGGTGCAATGATTTGGTAGAATAGAGCAATCTAAAACGAATTTACCAGAGTATATAAAGTATGAGTGACGAGTTAATACATTTTGACGGCAGTACTGCAACGCTGGCAGAAGAGCCCGCGCTGAAAAAACCGCCAATGTATCAAGTAGTAATGTATAACGATGACTACACACCAATGGACTTTGTCGTTGATGTGTTAATGCAAATATTCTTTTTAGACGAAGCGGCTGCCACCTCGGTCATGATGGCGGTTCACCAGCAAGGTAAAGGTGTAGCGGGTATCTACCCTAAGGATATTGCGGAAACTAAGACTATGATTGTTAATCAGGTAGCGCAGGAACACGAGCACCCCTTAAAGTGCGAATGCGAAGTTCTCCCTGAAGATAACGAATAACAGCGAATAGCGGAGTACTCCTATGCTGAGTAAAGATCTAGAACTAACGCTAAACAACGCCTTTCGAGGTGCTCGCGACCGTCGTCATGAGTTTATGACGGTAGAACACTTATTACTTGCGCTGTTAGAGAATGATTCTGCGTTGGAAGTACTGACTGCCTGTGGCGCATCACTAGCTCGCTTACGCGTAGAGCTTGATGAATTCGTCAACACAACGACACCACTTATACCAGAGCATGAAGAACAACGAGAGACACAGCCAACGCTCGGATTCCAACGCGTTTTGCAGCGCGCGGTCTTTCATGTTCAGTCATCCGGTAAAAGCGAAGTCTCCGGCGCTAACGTACTAGTAGCTATTTTTAGTGAGCAGGAAAGCCAAGCAGTATACTATCTTAAGCAACAATCAATCGCTCGTATTGACGTGGTAAATTTCATCACCCACGGTATTTCAAAGTTCACGGATGCCAACGAAAGTAGTACCCCGGGACAAATCGATCAACAGGAGGCCGAAGCCGAGCAGGATACGAGTAACGATCCACTCGAGGCCTATGCAACTAACCTTAATGAAGTTGCAATGAAAGGTAAGATTGATCCATTAATCGGTCGCGATAAAGAGGTCGAACGCGCGGTTCAGGTATTAGTAAGAAGGCGTAAGAACAACCCGTTGTTAGTAGGTGAGTCGGGAGTTGGTAAAACAGCCATCGCCGAAGGTCTAGCACTCCGCATAACAGAGAACCAGGTACCTGACGTACTTAACGACGCGGTCATC
The DNA here is from genome assembly GCF_947497555.1 of uncultured Umboniibacter sp. NCBI lineage: Bacteria > Pseudomonadati > Pseudomonadota > Gammaproteobacteria > Cellvibrionales > Cellvibrionaceae > Umboniibacter > uncultured Umboniibacter sp. The sequence goes on along the minus strand of NZ_CANMGY010000005.1, from coordinate 38,074 downwards.
TACTCACTAGATTTAGGTTCACTATTGGCGGGGACGAAGTATCGCGGCGACTTTGAAAAACGATTCAAAGCGCTTCTGGCCGAACTCAAGAAACGGGACGGCGCGGTATTGTTCATTGATGAAATTCATACGATCATTGGTGCAGGTGCTGCCAGCGGTGGTGTGATGGACGCATCTAACCTACTAAAGCCGCTTTTGAGCTCTGGCGAACTCAAGTGTATCGGTTCGACAACCTTCCAGGAATACCGAGGTATTTTCGAGAAGGATAGGGCGCTCAGTCGTCGCTTCCAAAAGATAGACGTTAACGAGCCTTCAGTCTCCGAAACTTACGAAATCCTCAAGGGGCTTAAACCGCGATTCGAGACTTTCTATGGTCTAGAGTATAGCGATAGCGCACTGCGTACCGCGGCAGAGCTAGCTGGGAAATACATCAATGAGCGCTTCCTTCCCGATAAGGCCATTGATGTCATTGACGAAGCGGGCGCCTATCAAAAAATTCAAGAGGAGCAGAATCGGGTTAAAACCATCGGCACTGCTGAAATTGAACGGATCGTTGCGAACATGGCGCGTATCCCTGAGAAAAATGTCTCATCAAGCGATAAAGAATTACTGCAAAAGCTTAATGACTCTTTGCGTATGGTCGTCTTTGGTCAGGATGAAGCCATCGAGACGATCAGTGACGCAATCAAACTAAGTCGAGCAGGCTTAGGGAACCCTGAGTCCCCCATTGGTAGTTTCTTATTTGCTGGGCCTACTGGAGTGGGTAAAACAGAGGTGACCAAGCAGCTCGCTCAAGCAATGGGCGTAGAGCTTATCCGCTTTGATATGTCTGAGTATATGGAACGCCATACGGTATCTAGGCTTATTGGTGCGCCACCAGGCTATGTCGGTTACGATCAGGGCGGCTTGCTAACCGAAGCAGTTACCAAGGCACCTCATTCAGTAGTGCTGCTTGATGAAATCGAGAAGGCACATCCGGATGTTTTCAATCTACTCTTACAGGTGATGGACCACGGAACCTTAACCGATAATAACGGCCGATCTACGGACTTCCGCAATGTAGTGCTGATTATGACAACTAATGCTGGTGCAGAGCTCATGCAACGATCAAGCATGGGCTTTACCAAGCAAGATCATAGTAGTGATGGCATGGGTCAGATTAAACGAGCATTTTCCCCAGAGTTTAGAAATCGTTTGGATGCGATCATCCAGTTCTCGCCTTTGACACTGCCGGTAATTAAAACGGTTGTCGACAAGTTCTTGACCCAACTGCAAGCGCAGCTAGATGATAAGAAGGTTCACCTTGATGTGGATGAGCCTGCTCGCGAGTGGCTAGCTAATAACGGCTACGATGAAGCAATGGGGGCTCGTCCTATGACGCGTTTAATTCAAAAACTGTTGAAAAAACCTATGTCGGAAGAGGTGCTCTTTGGGGCTTTATCTGAGAACGGCGGAACCGTACATGTTTCTGCATCCGATGACGGACTAGTATTGGAATATGAACCGGCCGAATAACCTTAGTGACTATAAAAACGGGATAGTTGCGCTGGGTAAACTTAATCATTTCCGTTGAATATCGTAGTACTGCCCTGAATAGCAGGCATAAAAAAAGCGGACATAAGTCCGCTTTTTTTTATCAACGCTAGTTTAACGAGCGCGATAGGTGATACGACCTTTCGTTAAGTCGTAAGGTGTCAATTCGACCTTCACCTTGTCACCCGTCAAAATACGAATGTAGTGTTTGCGCATTTTACCTGAAATATGAGCCAAAACTTCGTGGCCATTCTCCAAGCGAACGCGGAATGTGGTGTTAGGGAGGGTATCAACTACCTCGCCTTCCATTTCGATATGGTCAGTCTTTGCCATTAAGGATACTTCCTACCTGTTTAACTATTAAAAGTTGCGTGTTGCAAAACGCCGTCATTTTGCCCGAATACAAGGCCAGTTGCAAAACTATTTGGGAATCAACTGCCATTTACCATCAATGAAACGTTCCTGAGGGTGATGATCCGCCTTGTACTGCATCTTTTGGCATTGATCAACGGCATACCCCAAGTAGAGGTGAGGTAACTTCAGATCCTGGGTAAGCTGGATCAGCTTTAGGATTAATAAACGTCCTAAACCGAAGCTGCCTTTGTCAGGATCAAAGAAGCTATAGACGGCTGAGAGACCGTCATAGAACTGGTCATAAACCATTACCCCAACCAGATTGTCGCCGTCGTAAACAGCAAGGTAGCAGTTAAAGTCATACATTGGCCCAAGGAAGGACGTAAATTGCGTATAGGAGGGCGGAAACATATCGCCATCGGCGTGTCGCCGATCGATATATTCTGCGTAGAGCGGGTAGAACAGCTCGTCATCGAAGTCCGCAGCCCATTCGATGCGTAACTTATCGTTTTTCTTAATGCATCGCTTACTAGCTCGGTTTAGCTGATAGTCCGCTACCCGCACGCGGGTTGACTCACACGCACTGCAAGTGCCGCAGTGCGGACGATACAGGTGATCCCCACTGCGTCGAAATCCATTAAGATTTAAATGGCTCGCCACGTGTTTGTTAACAATTTCTTCCGGCCAGAGGACTATGTTCCGCGCTTCATTTCCTGGGATGTAAGGACAGGGGTGTGGTGGTACTACGCCAAATTTATAGGTCAATAGTGCCTCCTGCTGATAGCTCCGCAACAGGAGAAGTATCAACGTCAGTATTGATAAGCGTATTAAACCAAGTACTGCGATCAATCTCCGCAACACCCAACGAACTGAGATGCGTAGTTGGCATCTGACAATCAATCCAGTCAAAGTTCAGTTCGTTCAATTTTTCACTTAACGCGTAAAAAGCGAACTTACTTGCGTTAGCGCTTCGGCTGAACATGGATTCACCACAAAAGAATGGAAACATAGCAATACCGTAGAGCCCGCCAACAAGCTCATCACCGTCCCACACTTCCACGCTGTGGCACCAACCTAACTGATGGAGTTGCTTATAGGCCTTCACCATACGTTCATCAATCCAGGTGTCTGGACGATCAGCAGAGGACATCCTGCAGGCGTTGATTACCGCATCAAAACTGTGATTGAAGGTGACTGTCCAAGTATTGCGCTTCGCACTTTTCCGTGTTGACCGTGAACAATGAACCTGGGCTGGTGACACCACTGCTCGTTGCGGTGGGCTCCACCAAAGTAACGGGTCGTCGGAATTGAACCACGGAAAAATGCCGTGGCGATAGGCATTCAGTAGTCTCTGAGGCGAAAGATCACCTCCTACAGCGAGTAAGCCATCCTCTTCAACTTCGTCCGAAATTGGCGAGGGGAAGCCTAGGTCATCATCTAGGAGGCGATAGATAGTCATTACTGTTCGTCGAGAAACTTCTCTGCGTCCAGCGCCGCCATACAGCCGAAGCCAGCTGAGGTCACGGCTTGACGATAGACCTGATCCGCTACGTCACCGGCAGCAAAAACGCCTGGAATACTAGTTTGGGTAGCATTTCCCTGCAAACCACTTTGAATAGTAAGATAACCACCGTCCATTGCTAACTGATCGACAAACAATTCGGTGTTAGGCCGGTGGCCGATAGCAATAAATAGCCCGGCGATATCAAGATTCTTACTCGTATTATTTTCAAGGTCATTTAGACGAATTCCATTAACGCCCATTTCATCACCAATTACCTCTTCCAAGGTATGGTTCCAGAGGATGTTGACGTTACCGTTCTTCTCTTTCTCGAAAAGTTTGTCAGCGAGAATCTTCTCGCAACGGAGTGAATCGCGACGATGTATTAGCGTAACTTCCGAGGCGATGTTAGATAAGTACAGCGCTTCTTCCACGGCCGTATTACCGCCACCAACCACTGCAACTTTCTGACCGCGATAGAAAAATCCGTCGCAGGTTGCACAGGCACTCACACCTTTACCTTGAAACGCTGTTTCTGACTCTAATCCTAGATACATCGCAGATGCGCCGGTAGCAATGATTAATGCGTCGCATGAATACGTCTCATTGCCTTCTAGTACAAATGGACGCTGACTCAAGTCTGCATTTAAGATGTGGTCGAAAATTATTTCCGTATCAAAGCGTTCAGCATGTGCTTGCATGCGCATCATCAGCTCCGGACCTTGCACGCCTTCGGCATCACCAGGCCAATTATCTACGTCTGTAGTGGTCGTTAATTGGCCGCCCTGTTGCATGCCGGTGATGATAACCGGATTAAGATTGGCTCGCGCTGCGTAAACTGCCGCGCTATAACCCGCTGGACCCGAGCCTAAGATGATTAAACGATGATGTTTGATATCGGACATTGTTGCCTCTGAAATATTGGGATGTAATACAATAGGGCGTCAGTTTAGCGTGGAGCAAAGGTAATAAACAAGCCATGACATCTTCGGTTTTCACGATAGGTATAAACGTTAATATATTGTCTAGCTACCTAATAGCGGGCAAGGCTATGTTGTCTAGCCACGCTTTTGGTTGCTTCGGCTATAACTAGGGGCTTTTTTACAAAAGGTTTGATAGTATTTAGCATAATAACAATAGTTAAATGAACCACTTAAGGGCATCGCTTGTGAGTAATTCTCCGGTTAACAGTTCAAGCCAGTTAGTTGAGCGCTTCGCGAAGGAATCCTTAGCTATTCTGGTCATCGCCTTCGGGTCACTTCTTCTCGTTGCGCTGTTCACTTGGACGGCTACCGATCCAAGTTTTAGTAACTCTAACACTGGCGTACCGGTGCAAAATGCTATTGGTATCGTTGGCGCACGCGTAGCCGATGCTCTGTTCAGTCTGTTTGGCGCAATCACCTGGTTGTTCGCGGTCTTAGTGATCTGGCGTGGAGTATTAAGTTTTCTTGCTTACCGTCGCAATGAAATGGATTTCAGTAGTGTTACGCTTGCGATTCGTTTTGTAGCGCTACTGATCACTTGCATTAGTGGGTGTCTGCTAGTGGAGCTGATGTTCGGTGAATTAGCCACCGAGCTTCCGTTCGGCGTTGGTGGAATTATTGGCGAGTACCTGTTGGCACCGACTATCGAATGGCTTAACGTTTTTGGGGGTGTATTGCTTGCTAGTGCCTCGTTTCTAATAGGCGTCACACTCTTCGTTGACTTTAGTTGGCTTCAGTTGCTCAAAAGGCTGGGCAACTTGACAGTGAGCTTCATTAGGGCAACGTTCAATCTCTTCCGGGCAGGTTTCGAATCACTAGCGGGCTTAATAAAAGGCCTATTTGCACGAAAGCCGAGGTCTAACATAGCGCCAAAACGGGCGGTGAAGGTTATGGCGGAACCCATGGAAGTGAAACCTCCTAAGCCAAAACCCAAGATAGTGCAGTCCGCGCCACCGAAGTCTAAAATCGACAGTGCCCGCCTTCAGAGAGAGAAACAGGTTTCAATTTTTGAAGACGAGGCGGTTGTTGGGACGTTACCAACGCTGGATTTGTTGGATCCACCGCAAAATAACGGTAAGCCCGCTTATAGCTCGAACACATTGGAAGCTATGTCTCAACTCCTCGAAGCGCGCTTAAAGGAGTTCAATATTATCGCGACTGTGGAAGCCGTACTCCCGGGTCCAGTCGTTACACGCTTCGAGATTCAGCCCGCCGCGGGAATTAAGGGTGCGCGTATCACCTCACTCGCTAGAGACCTTGCGAGATCCTTAGCGGTCAAAAGTGTTCGCGTCGTCGAAATCATCCCCGGTAAATCCTTCGTTGGCATTGAGATTCCTAATGAACATCGTCAAATGGTTATGCTGCAGGAAGTCCTCAACTCAACCGTGTTCGATCAGTCGAAGAGTCCATTAACGCTTGCTTTAGGTCACGACATCAGTGGTCAGCCGATTGTAGGTGACTTAGCTAAGATGCCACATTTATTAGTCGCCGGAACCACGGGCTCGGGTAAGTCTGTTGGGATCAATGTGATGATCTTGAGCCTTCTTTTTAAATCAACGCCTGACGATGTGAGATTAATCTTAATTGATCCTAAAATGCTCGAGCTGTCTGTTTACGATGAGATTCCGCATCTACTAACACCCGTGATTACTGACATGGAAGACGCTGAAAACGGGCTACGGTGGTGTGTTGGCGAAATGGAACGCCGTTACAAACTGATGTCGAAACTCGGCGTTCGTAACCTTGCTGGCTATAATCGTATGGTCAAGGAGGCCATCGCAGCGGGGGAGCCTATCGATGATCCATTATTCAATCCCGAGACGGTTTACGTTCCTGAAGGCGAAGCGCTAGAAATACCGAAATTAGAAGCGTTACCGAGTGTGGTTGTCATTATTGATGAATTCGCCGATATGATGATGATTGTTGGTAAAAAGGTTGAACAGCTTATTGCTCGTATCGCTCAGAAAGCCCGTGCCGCCGGCATTCATTTGATTCTTGCCACGCAAAGGCCTTCCGTAGATGTTATTACGGGGTTGATTAAAGCCAACGTTCCCACGCGAATTGCCTTCCAAGTATCATCCAAAATTGACTCACGAACTATCCTGGATCAGGGCGGTGCGGAGCAACTTCTAGGCCATGGTGACATGCTCTATTTGGCTCCGGGTACGTCGAATACTCAACGAGTTCACGGCGCGTTCGTCGACGATCACGAAGTGCACGCTGTGGTCGCAAATTGGAAGAAGCGAGGCAAGCCGAACTACATAGATAGTATCCTCGATGATCAATCACACATCGCGGTACCAGGCATGAAAGAGGATAAAGCGGATGCCGGTGGCAGTGGCGATGAATCGGATCCACTCTACGATGAAGCGGTCGCTTTCGTTACCGAAAGTCGTAAGGCGTCAGTGTCGGCCGTTCAACGACAGCTTCGTGTTGGTTATAACCGGGCTGCTCGCCTTGTTGACGCGATGGAACAGGCCGGAGTCCTCTCCGAGGCAGGCCATAACGGGGCGCGAAAAGTACTCGCTCCTAAACCAGTAAGGTAAAACTATGATGTTGTTACGACTATTGTCAGTAATCATATTAGCAAGCTTTTCTTCGCAAGCACCCGCACAGGAGTTTAGCGAATTATCGTCGCTCTTAGCGAAGCATAGCGCTTTTAGCGCACAATTTGAGCAGTCTAGTTACGACGAGAATGGACAGCTGATGACGACATCTTCGGGTAGTGCAGACTTGGCTTCTGGGCAACGCCTTCGTTGGGAAACTTTGTCGCCATGGCCGCAGTTATTAATCGTGAACGATTCCAGTGTTTGGCTATATGATCCTGATTTGGAACAGGCTTCCTATCGAACTATCGACTCAAGCAGCCCGGTAAACCCCGCTTTACTTTTCAACGCGGATGTTGAGGCGATAGCCGAAGTTTTTGAAATTACGGAATTGGCTCACGGTTATAAATTTACGCCGCTGTCAACGAGTCAATTTAGTGTGATCGAACTCGTGCAAGATGGCGACCTTATCGCCGGGCTTAATTACGTTGATTTAATCGGGCAGCGAACCGAAGTTGTCTTTTTTCAGCACAATTTCAGTGTTCCAGAAGATCAGATGTTCGAGTTTACTCCACCAGAGGGTGTTGAGGTCGTAACGGGTGGCTAATGACCTGTTTAGCGAGAGTACGCCGCTGGATCAGCCTTTAGCCGCTAAGCTTCGTCCTAAGTCCCTTGATGATTACGTAGGGCAGACTCATCTGCTCGGCAGCGGCAAAGCGCTTCGCAAACTCCTTGATAGGCGTCGGCTGCATTCCATGATTTTTTGGGGGCCGCCTGGCGTGGGGAAAACATCGCTTGCACGGCTTCTGAGCCAGCAGGTTGATGCCGAATTCCTGGCACTGTCGGCCGTCCTTTCTGGTACCAAAGAAATACGTGAAGTGGTCGCTCAAATGGAGCAGTACCGTGCCCACGGTCGTAGAGTTGTCCTATTTGTAGACGAAGTCCATCGTTTTAATAAAGCGCAACAGGATGCTTTTCTGCCCTTCGTGGAGGACGGTGATCTGATCTTCATAGGCGCCACCACCGAGAATCCTTCCTTTGAAGTCAATAATGCACTGATCTCTCGAGTTAAGGTTTATCGCCTCAAATCACACTCAGCTGAAGACCTAGGCTTCCTATTACAACGTGCTTATGATGAGCTCAAATTGCCTACTGAGTTCATGACTCCTTCGCAGCAGGATGCTCTAATCGCGGCAGCAGATGGTGACGCGCGTCGCTGCTTAAGTTTTCTCGAGATGCTGATTGATGTCGCAGATGACCTTAAGGTGTCGGATGCGGACCTGCGCGATGTAATTTCCAGTGCCGCCGTTCGTTTTGACAAGGGCGGGGACTATTTCTACGATCAAATCTCTGCCTTACATAAGTCTATCCGAGGGAGCTCACCGGATGGGGCCATTTATTGGCTAGCACGGATGCTCTCGGCAGGCTGTGAGCCACTCTATGTTGCCCGTCGGCTCGTTCGTATGGCTAGCGAGGATATTGGCAATGCCGATCCCCGCGCACTTGAATTATGCCTTGCAGCGTGGGAGTCTCAGCATCGACTCGGCTCGCCAGAAGGCGAACTGGCCTTAGCACAGGCGGCGGTCTACCTTGCGAGCGCGCCAAAGAGCAACGCGGTATATAGTGCCTGGAAAACGGCTCAGCAACTCGCTCAAGCAGGGAGCTACGAAGTTCCTAACCATCTTCGTAACGCGCCTACTAAGCTAATGCAAGAGGCTGGCTTTGGCGATGATTATCGCTATGCTCATGATGAGCCAGAGGCCTACGCCGCGGGAGAGAGCTACCTACCTATTGAACTCCATGGAACTCGGCTTTATGAGCCTGTTGGGCGAGGTCTTGAGACGAAGATTAGTGATAAGTTAAAGCATCTCCGTGCGCTTGATGAAGCGAGTGGCCGGCAGAGATATGACTAGGACTAGCAGTCGGAGTAACTATTGATGTGGATGTACCTAGCCGTTGCAGTTGGCGGTGCCTTTGGGGCCCTAGCACGATTCTCTGCGTCTAAGTATGTGGCAGAGAACTTTAGCGATCTTAGTTTTCCGCTCGCCACCTTTAGTGTCAACATGATTGGTAGTTTTCTGCTGGGCTTTAGCTATGTGTTAAGTGCGGAGAAGATGTCACTCGAGCCGCACGTTGCAGCGGTCATCACCGTGGGCTTCTTAGGTTCATTTACTACCTTTAGCACCATGAGCTTGGATTTTTATCACCTACTCGCTGAGGCTAAGTATCTACTTGCGGGAATTTACATAGCGAGTAGTGTGTTTTTAGGTTTAATTGCTGCCTCACTCGGTATTATAATGGCGCGACTTTTTTAACGATATTTAAATCAAATTTTCAATATTCGGATGTAACCATGTTAGACGCAAAATATGTGCGCCAAAATGCGGCAGCTGTCGCAGAGAACTTAGCTAAGCGCGGCTTTGATTTTAACTCTGCAGAGTTTGAAGCCTTAGAAGCTGAACGTAAAACCCTTCAAGTTGATAAAGAGAATCTTGAAGCCGAACGACGTCAGCGCTCTAAAGCGATCGGCCAAGCCAAAGCAAAGGGCGAAGATATTCAGCCGCTGCTTGATGCGGTCGCCGACATGGGAACCAAAGCTGATGAAGCGAAAACGCGCCTAGCGGTCATCCAGGATCAGCTAGACGAGATTCTATGGTCGACCCCCAACACTCTTGCTACAGAGGTTCCTGAGGGCAAAGATGAGAGCGAAAATCTCGAAGTGTTGACGTGGGGAACGCCAAAAAACTTTGCGTTTGAGGCAAAGGATCATGTCGATCTCGGTGAGCCGCTAGGGCTAGATTTTGCCACCGCGGTCGATAAGCTTGCCGGTTCACGCTTCGTGGTTATGAAGGGGCAAATTGCTGCGCTTCATCGGGCTCTTGCCCAGTTCATGTTGAATACTCATACCAACGTACATGGATACGAAGAGATCAACGCACCATTGCTCGTTAATAGTAATGCGCTGCGCGGCACTGGTCAGCTGCCAAAATTCGAAGAAGATTTGTTCAAAGTCGCAGGTGAGTCTAATTACTACCTAATCCCGACTGCCGAGGTACCGGTTACCAATATCGTTGCGGATAGTATTCTCGAAGTGACTGAGCTACCTAAGAAGATGTCCTGCCACTCACTTTGCTTCCGTTCGGAGGCAGGTAGTTATGGAAGAGATGTTCGTGGGATGATTCGCCAGCACCAGTTCGAAAAAGTTGAGCTTGTCCAAGTTGTCGCGCCAGCTGATTCCGACGCTGCGCTTGAGGAGCTAACCGGCCACGCTGAGGCGATTCTGCAAGCGTTGGAGCTACCTTATCGTAAAGTACTTCTATGTGCTGGTGATACGGGCTTCTCAGCGGCTAAGACCTTCGACCTTGAAGTTTGGCTGCCAGCACAGAATACCTATCGAGAGATTTCTAGCTGCAGTAATTTCCGAGATTTTCAGGCGCGAAGAATGCAGGCTCGGTACCGTAATCCAGAGACAGGGAAGCCGGAATTGGCCCACACCATTAACGGTTCAGGTTTGGCCGTTGGCCGAACGCTGGTCGCCGTCCTCGAAAATTACCAAGAGGCAGACGGTAGTGTTCGCGTGCCTACAGTTCTTCAGCCATACCTGGGTGGTAAGGAACGCTTAGCGATATGAACTACCTGCCACTTTCACTAAACCTTGCGGACAGAGATGTATTAGTTGTTGGGGCAGGGGAGGTGGCACTGCGAAAGCTTAAATGGCTCCTCAAAGCTAAGGCAGCTGTTCGTGTGATCGCCCTTGACGCGGATCCGAGAGTAGAAGCGCTATCGTTGAACTTGAGTTTAAGAGCCGTAGCGCTAGACGATCTTAGCGGCGCATATCTAGTAGTTATCGCTACTGAAGATACGGCGCTCAATAAAATGCTTGCTGAGGCATGTTCCAAACAGAATATTCTGGTTAACGTGGTTGATCAACCCGCCATTTCGACCGTCATTTTCCCGGCGATTATTGAACGCGACGAATTCACCATTGCGCTGTCAAGCGCAGGGGACGCTCCAGTCCTAACACGCTATTGGCGTCGTAAACTTGATGCTTATATTCCTGCCGAGCTAGGGAAGTGGGGGCGATTCTTGGGCCGCCAGCGCGATAAGGTTAAGATGCTGTTGGGTTCCGTGGACCAACGACGTAGCTTTTGGGAAGACACTATCGAATCTGAACTCGCCGAGTTGTGTTATCAAGGTAGTGACGAGCTACAGGACCGCTTTGATCGTAATCTCGAAGCTTATGCGAGCGATGATGGCTTGAAGATGGGGGCGGTTTATCTCATTGGCGCGGGCCCCGGCGATCCAGAACTTCTCACCTTTAAGGCAATCAGGCTGCTACAACGCGCGGATGTTGTCCTCTATGACCGTCTTGTCGATCCTCGAATTGTTGATATGGCCAGACGTGATGCGGAGTTCATCTATGTTGGGAAGCGCGCTTCAAACCATACGCTTAGCCAAGACGAAATTAATGACCTCATCTACCGCGAAGCCACAAATGGTCGAATTGTCGCGCGCTTAAAGGGTGGAGATCCTTTTATATTTGGTCGCGGTGCAGAGGAACTGGAGCTGCTTGTGGAGCAGAAGATTCCATTCCAAGTTGTACCAGGAATTACCGCGGCTAGCGGTTGCGCGAGTTATGCCGGCATCCCCTTAACGCATCGTGATCATGCTCAATCAGTCCGATTCGTTACTGGGCACCTCAAGGATGGTTCGCCCGAACTCGACTTTTCTTCCTTACAGGACTCTCGGCAAACCCTTGTTTTCTATATGGGCCTTTTGAGTTTAAATGCCATCTGTCAAAAGCTTATCGGTACCGGACGAAATCCGCAGACGCCAGTGGCGCTTATCGAACGAGGCACCACCGAAAACGAATGCGTTTATACCGGTACGCTAGAAACTATCCATTCACTGGTGAGCGAGCATCAAGTTAAAGCACCAACCCTTATTATTGTTGGTGACGTGGTGGGCCTTCATCAAACGCTAAAGTGGCGTGGCAAAAGTGTTAACGCTAAGGAAACTCTATGAACTACGATTACGATCTCTTTGTTATTGGCGCCGGTAGCGGTGGTGTTCGCTGTGCCAGAATGTCGGCGGGTTTTGGTGCCAAAGTTGCGGTATGCGAAGATCGCTATATGGGCGGAACCTGCGTCAATGTAGGTTGTGTACCTAAGAAGCTTTTCGTCTACGGCAGCCAGTTCAAAGAAGAGTTTAGTGATTCAGCGGCTTACGGCTGGGATGTAGAGGTCAAGGGCTTTGATTGGGATAAGCTCCGTGACAATAAGACACATGAGATCGATCGCTTGAACGGAATCTACCGCAATATGCTAGGCGGAGCAGGCGTCACAGTTATCGACGGAAGAGGGCGCATTACTGGGCCAAATACTGTTGAAGTAAACGGCACTAGCTACACCGCAGAACGCATTCTGATTGCTACCGGTGGCTGGCCAACACGCCCGTCAATTCCGGGCGCTGAACTCATGATTGACTCTAATGAGATCTTTTACATTAAGACATTCCCTAAGCGCTTTGTAGTGCTTGGTGGCGGTTATATTGCTACTGAATTTGCTGGTATCTTTGCCGGCTTAGGTAGCGAAGTTACACAAATCTACCGTGGCGATCAGATTCTACGAGGGTTCGATAACGACATTCGTAGCGAAGTCAGCGAGGAGATTGTGAAGAAGGGTGTCAATCTTGCGCTTAACTGCAACATCGTTGCGATTACCAAGCATGGCGACGAGCTCAAGGTCGAACTAACCAACGGTGAGACCATCACTGCGGATGCGGTATTAACCGCTATTGGTCGCCACCCAAACCTAGAGAACCTGGGTGCTGTTGAACAGGGCGTAACGCTTAACGAACGCGGTTATATTGATGTGGATCCGATTAGCTTTGAAACTAAAGCGCCAAACGTCTATGCCGTTGGTGATATCATTGGCGGCATGGAGCTAACACCTGTTGCGCTGGCCGAAGGTATGAGTCTTGCTAACCGCCTTTACAATGACAATACCTATGAAATCGATTATGCGGACATCGCTACTGCAGTGTTCTGCCAGCCAAATATTGGTACTGTCGGGCTTACTGAGGAGCAGGCTCGCGAACGTTTTGACAAGATCAGAGTCTATACCAGCAAATTCCGCCCTATGAAGTTCACTGTTTCTGGACGCGAAGAGCGAAGCTTTATGAAGCTTATCGTGGACGACGCGTCAGATAGAGTCGTCGGCTGCCATATGGTTGGTCCGGATGCCGGTGAAATTATTCAGGGCTTAGCCGTTGCCATGAAGGCGGGCGCTACTAAGGCGGTCTTTGATGCGACCATTGGTATTCATCCAACGGCCGCTGAAGAGTTTGTCACAATGCGTCAACCAACTCGTCACTAACTTTTCGAGCTAGAACTCAGTTTGTTGAGAAGCTAAGCAAAGCAGATACTTATTGATAAGGTATCTGCTTTTTTTTGATGAATTAATTACAGAATGAGTTGCTCTAAGGGTTCACTAAATGCGTTTAACGCCAAGCCAGGATTCCTTGGTAAACGGCGCAGCGAAATGATCCGACACTCACCTAAGGTTAATTCCTGTCTATTTTCATTATGCTATTTTAGATGAGCCTTTTGGAGAACGAACGCGACCAACTACCTTGTTAGCCACAAACGCAATCGAGCATTTAAATTATTAAGTTGCCATTTCTGTTAAAGAACAGGGCAGATGTTAAAGCCATGCCATCTGATCGTGTCAATTGCTTAACCCGAAATCTTAGTATAAGGTCATGTATAGGAGGCGCAAAAACGCTTTGTTGCTTTCATATTGATTGTATTTTTTAAATGAGCATAAGGATTGATCATGAATGTAATCAAACTCGTTGTTGTAGTTTTAGGGATATCAATTAGTAATTTAGCGCTTGCTTCCAAAGCTGTTATTGTCAGCGACGCTTCTATTGTAGATGATGATAATTATGGGATCGTTATCAAGGCGGTAGACGGAGAAATAAGAAATAGATCTCAAATGAGGCTCGATGAGGGCACGTACACTTTAGTTCTTCAAACAACGAAAGAGCCTTACGGAAATGGAGAACCCACAATGCAAGGCGTTAGCTTCGAAGTTGCGGCTTGCACGAAATACCGTATTTCGGCACAGCACAAAAACCGATTTTCCGAAGATTGGGAACTTCAAATTCACGAGGTGACCACTATTCCAGGTTGCAACGCTGAAGAGAATACTGTTTCCAGCTAATCCGCAGGGTTCTTTAGCTAATCGTACCAAGTTAACTTTCAGATGGAGGTTAACATTACAATTCGGGACAGATGCACGCATAAAGTACGCTTCATTCAGTGGATTGCAGCTAGGCTCACAAAAAACACTGTCCCGAATTTATTCTATGTTAACTACGTCAGCTGTTTCCTCAAGCGACACAGAGACAACCCCTAAGGTTAATAGCACCTTCAAATTCAATAGTCAGGCCTCTGTTGCGGTTGTGGTCAATCTTCCTGATTAAGTAATCTATCACTACGCATAATGTATATTATGTTAAATAATGTACATTAAATAAAAGGGCTGACCTCTCAGCCAAACCCTTTTTTATCTTACCGCTATTCCGACCACTCCAATCAGAGCAGCCGTTAGCTTAGCAAGCTTATACTCGTTACTCAGCTTCGCGAATACTAATTTCGCCGACGCCTAGTTCAACCTCAAGACGTGCTTCACCGTCTCCTCTCCAGGTCAGGCTCTCATTGACAAACCAACGATCACTTTCAGTAACACGTCCGTCGTCTAAGCGAAGATCTACCTCACCTACACCCACGTCCGCGTCGATTCGACTAAAGCTAGCACTATCAACGTGGATAGTGACTTCACCAACACCGACGGTACTTCTAAAGTTGTCACCAGCGGTAGCTTTCAATTCGCCGACACCCATTTCTACTTTGGTCTTAAGCGTTCGCGGAGCTGCGATCGTAAAGTCAGCCACGCAGTCTTGATGATCAACACTGACTTCAAGCACATCACCGCGTAACTTAGCTTCCACCTTCGGATCGGCTTCGCTGTCTCCAGTACAGTCATCCCCGTCGATGAACGCTGTGATCGACAACGAGTTGTTGTCCACAACGTTAAAATCTAATTTCCCAACGTCGAGTTGAAGTTGCAGTTCCTGAACATCCACCGTAGTTAGATCAAACGTTGAGCTGAACTCAAATTCTTGATTCGCCAAGGCTGCCGATGTACCCATTAACAATGACGCAATAATTGCCGCTTTAATCGCTTTGTTACTATCCATGGTTATTCCCTCTAAGGTTAATTCATCATTAATTGTGTCGTAAATTTGTTCTTAATTATTCGCGTAAGGTCTTGTTCAGTGTTTGGTAACTTACTTAACTTCGGCCCGATATTACTGGCCTGTCAACGCCGGTACAAAATATACTAGCCACGCTTTACCTGCGTCTTCTCACCCAAAACTCTCGTCACGCCCATTGCTTCAAGCTCTTCCGTTGTAGCGCGTTGGGTAATCCCCCGAACAATGCTCTTGAGTTTTGGCGGCGACTCATGAAACGGGACCGGTCTAACCGCGTTGAGTGCCTCAAGCCCTAAGCGAGACATCAGAACTCCCGCGCCAATACCCTGACCAACCCGACCAAGTAACTGAGAGCCCATACCCAGTCCCAGTTCAGGCAGAATAGTCTGTAAGCCAATCTCAGATGCTCCCATGGAAAATGTATTCCGCAGCATCTTGTGCGCTAGCTGATAACGTACGCGACCGTTCGGACGTAACCCGTATATTTTGGCAATGCCGTCGACCAGCCGAAGCGAATGCCAAAACACCAGCATCATGTCTAACGTTGCAAAGGGGCTAATTCCAACCGCCAACGCCGATTTTTTTGCCGTTTCAGCAATGAGTTTCTGGGCCTGCTTATCTTGGTGTTGGCACAAAGCCCGATCGATTGCTAGAACGAATTCACGGCTGTCGCCGTAATCCCCTGCATCGTTTGATACTTTAGTTAGCAATCGCTGCATATCAGGATTATTAAAATACCGCTCAGCATCCTTCTGCCAGGCGTTCTTTAGCTTCACTGAACGTTGCACTAGCGCGCGTTCAGCATCGGTGCGCAGTGTCTCGTAGTTACTCAGTTGTTTTCCAGCGAGGCGCCATCGCCAAAGCCTAAAGCCAGCAGCGCCGACTAAACCGGCGATTAACACTGTGATGGCTCCGCCAAAGACAGTGTTAACTTCCCACGCAAAATTTAGCAGTCGGTAACCTTCAATAACGATGATTGTTGCAATACCAACCGAAAACCAGCGACTCCAAAAGATAACGCGGCTGCTGACTGTCGTTCCTCTTGAACCCTTTGAATCATCAGAAATTGCGGGTGATGTCGGCCAAGACTCACTCTGTTCTCTTTCCTGAATCGCCGATGCTTCGGCATCAGCGGTCTCTACCTTGCCTTCTCTATTCCCAGAAGCCGGTACTTCAAACTCTGTCGTAAACTCAATATGTCCGGTTCGCTTCACGCTGCTCATCGTAGCCAGTCCCCCAATATTTGTTCAATGGCCACATCCATTCGGAGATGCTCCGGTACGCCGTGCTTAACCCTAGGTTGTAATTGCGGCAAAGCGTATTGCTTGAAACTATCGTAATTAAGTGAGTCTGCGCCAATCAGTGTAGGATTTTGAAAGCGAACGAACTCTCCTTCAGCCGTCCTGGCAGTTAAAAATTCACCAGTCTCTTCCCTGCTGTAACGCGTTACTCGCATCGCCGCGACGGCCTCGACGTGCACACTAGCACCCTGTGTTTGGGTATATCGAATGGTATCCTGTGCTACCTGCTGCACCACACGGCGCATTTCCTCGTGGTCTTCAGGGAGGACTAGATCCGCCTTCGTTGCGTAGATCATGATCTTATCTACGTGCGGACTTAACCAATTCATTAGCGAGTGCGCTTCAGTGAACATCACTTGCCCCATGATTAATGCGAGTGCTTCAGACACCTCCTCCTTACGCTTCTTGCCGTGATGAAGCACGGATTGAACGTCTACGAGCAGTACCTGCCTATCTAGTCCTTTTATATGGTTCTCATAGAAGGGTTTAACGGATGTTTTAACGTACTCGTTGTAACGAGACTCCATGAGCGTTAAAAGCGCTTTGCTGCGATCTGAATCGTCAACATTGAAAATGGGAACAGGAAATACATCAACGCTATCATTCGGGACGGTTACTTGTCCTGGGGTGTAGAGTGTGCCGCCTGACTCTGAACGTTTGGACTGTAGAAAATTTCGATATTGCGCGAATACCGAGAGCAATTCATCGCTCGGAAAACAAAGGCTGCTGGCTTCAGAATGTCTTGCCTCGGCATCCGAGCCTCCTTCGGTTCCTGTATCTACGCCTAGCTGAAGCCGTCCAAGCATCGCTGTAATCTCATTTTGCTCTGTTTGGCTCCAAATTTTAGTCTGCCAACTATTCCACTCGGAATAGCTCATCTTAAGCAAAGCGGTATCCACAAGCCATTCACCAGGGAAATCAGTAAGCTCGAGAGTTAAAGCCTTTCGCTTACCCTTGCGACTCACATAGTTAATGCGAATATCGATAGCACTAGGCTGTTGAGTTGAAGGCGGGAAATTTGGTTCATCCGCATCGAGTTCGTGTAAGAATTGGTCCACGGCAAAAGCGGTTAGTACCTCACGATGCTTGCTCAGGGCGAGCAGCTCGACAGCACGAAGGCGTCCTTCAACAGATGCTGACAGCGATGTTAACGTCGCCTCGTCGAACCCGCGCAACTGCGCTATTAAACTGGTAATGAAGGTTGATTTTCCCGCACCGGAGAGCCCAGCCACACCCACTTTAAGGCGCTGATGACGAAGTCTTTCCCAATGATGACTCGTTAGGCTTTTACCCTGGTCGACCAGATCATCGAATGACGAACCGACTTGGCTAAGTTTTCGCCGTAGCGATGATTTCGATAGTTTCATACTCATATACTTTATTTGACGTGCGTTGATGCTGTTTGGATGCAGCGAGTTAGTCATATATTTTCGAGTTGTTACAGGACAACCATAGCGCCCAAGCGAGAAGCAGGCAATCTAAGGGTTTGCATGAACTACCAAACTATCGAGTTATTGGCGAGGGAGGTTCTCTTTAGACAATGAAACTAGTGATAAGTCGGAACCGGTGATCGAATACTGGACGCACTATAGTTTGACTAGCGGGACATTGGCTACCGCCAATGAAAGCATTGGTTCCCTGTTGTAATACTTATCATAGCGCCCTAAAACTTTTCCGGGCGAAGAACGAAGACTTCATGACTATAAGTGATCATCGCAAAGTTATCATAATACTTATCTTGTAAATGATTCATCAAATCGAGTGCAATCTGCTCACTACAGATAACCTCAACCCGGATATTGCTCTCTACATCCCAGTCACCACTTCGAAGTCCTCGGGCGCCCTTCCCTCTGGCGTCAATGATGGTATAACCATGAACACCAAACTCATCGAGTTCCCTGGCAAGTCTGTTTTCCAAAGAAGCCTCGGTGACGATAGTAATTAACGTTCGGTTTGTGGCTTGCATATTAGGCTCCAGTGTACTGATGGGCGAACACGGCAAGCTCGTAGTATAGCGAGATGCCGATTAAGACGTTAAAGGGAAAGGTTATACCCAGCGACGCGGTAAGCGACAGGGTTGGATTCGCTTCAGGTACTGATAAACGCATCGCGGCGGGTACGGCGATATAAGACGCACTGGCGGCCAAAATACCGATCATCGCCGTGCCGCCCACTGATAGTTCCAGAAGTAGGCCCACCCCGATACCGATCAGCGCCGATACCAACGGCATCACGATGCCAAACGCTAATAGGAAGAGTCCGTACTGTCTCAGTGCACTCAGCTTTGATGCCGCAATAATTCCCATCTCAAGCAGGAAGAGCGCAAGTATGCCCTTGAAGAGGTCGAAAAATAGCGGTTTGATTGAACCGAGCGCAGCTTCCCCGGCTATCCAGCCAATGAATAAACCTCCTAGAAGAAGCAATATTCCTTTGCCCGTGAAGATCTCGTGAGCGACTTCGCCCCATTTCGTCTTCTTTGAAAGCCCTTTAGCTAACACAATACCGACAATGATGGCTGGTATCTCGAGAATAACTAATAAGAGCGCCATATACTCTTCAAAGTAGATGTTATTCGTGCCCATAAACGCAATGGCTACCGCAAAGGTACCCACGCTGACTGAACCATAATGCGCTGCGATGGAAGCGGCATCCGCACGGTTGAACTTACCCAAGATCTTAAGCACTGGAAAGGCAATGAAAGGGATCAGAACGCCCATTAGGAAGACTGCGATGATTTGAGGGAGGAGTGTGAGAAACGGTTGCTTCGCAAGTTCGACTCCCCCTTTAAGTCCGATCGTAATCAATAGAAGAGTACTAACAAAATCATAAATTTGAGAAGGTAGACGTAATTCTGCCTTTATCAAGCCGGCTAAAACGCCGAAAATGAAAAATAAAATAATTGGTTCAGTCATGCAGGCCGTCAAATCCCTATAGCACTAGGTGAAATTCCAAGGTAGTCGTAAACGCTCGAGTCCTGAGTTCGAGCTAAGACTACCTTGAAAACAGCTTGCTAGCTATCGTAATTTAACCTAGTTGACCAAACAGTCACTCTGCGTTAAGGCCATCTGAAGCAGCGAATGCTTTCGATGGATCGATATAGAAATTACTGCCCATCGCTTGACGTCCAAGTAACATTAAGTAGGTCATATCAGATCGATCAGTAAGGGTAATTTCTATCGCCCAACTAAACTCACCAAGCCTAGCAGTCGTTCTGATCACATAGCGTTTCTCAGTAGCGCCATTAGATGACTTGATCTTACGAACATCTACGAGAACCGCTTTGCAGTTGAGCACGCTATCCACATTATATATTTCGGGCTGAATATCAAACGAAACGCCAGGTTTACCCTTCACGCTCGTGGTTGAAATATTGTCAACGTGGAGTGATGAGGTCTGAGCGCCTGAGTCAACTCTAGCGGTCAGTTGATAGAGCCCCAAATCGGGTAGATCGATATTCTCAATATGTCCGATGATGATTTTTTTCACTCTAAAAACTCATCTGATTTCATACCCTGCTTAATCAACTCTTCCTCCCGCTGTTCAATTAGATTTGCAATATCGTCATCATTGCCTTCGAAAAAGGCAATATGGTACATGGCTTCACCCTCTTGAACTAAGGGAATATTTTGCCTGCCAATAATGACGCCGCTTTTATTCGCAATGACCTCATCAAGTAGCTCGCCATAGGGGCTACCAATAGTTGCGAGGACATCGCCTTTAGCGACTTGGTCGCCTAACGAATAATTATGCGCAACAAATCCACTACTTCCAGCACGAACCCAGCGACTATTATTCGCAATGAACTGCTCGGTCTTTCGTTTCTTTGAGCGGCTCTTTGGCATCATCTTTAGGTGTCTTAGTACGTTAATCACACCTTGCATTCCGGCCTGAATCGAGAAGTCATCGAAGCGCAGAGCCTCGCCTGCCTCGTAAAGCAGAATCTTGGTGCCATTCTCAACCGCTGCACCGCGAAGGGAACCATCGATAATATCCGCGTTCAGTATCACTGGGACGTCGAACGCTTTAGCTAACTCTAGCGTCTCAATGTCGTCAAGTTGTGCTCGGACTTGAGGTAAGTTCGATCTGTGAATCGCACCCGTATGCAAGTCAATTCCGTACTGACACTGCGAGACAATTTCCTTCAGGAAAATACTTGCTACTCTACCTGCTAGAGAGCCCTTGAGCGAACCTGGAAAACTACGGTTAAGATCACGTCTATCAGGCATATAACGAGATTGATTCAATACTCCATAGACATTAACGATAGGTACTAAAATCAAGGTGCCCGCCGAGACTTTAAAGCCCTTCAAGCTAATTAATCTACGAATTATTTCCACGCCATTTAACTCATCTCCATGCACTGCTGCACTGACGAAGATCGTCGGTCCAGCCTTCTTCCCGCGCTTTACGAAGATCGGAAGATTCACGTCGGCATCGGTATAAAGTTTAGCGACCGGAAGATCAATCTTTTTTGATTCACCTGGGTAAACTAGGTGTTCCCCAATTTTTAACGGTTCCATAATAATTTCCTTGCTTCAATTGCCAATTACCCTTATCCCTTCGTACTATTGCTCGCGTTGGCCTTGGCTTTCTTTTCAATGAATTCAATCACTTTTCCAGCAACGTCTAGCTTAGTAGCCCTCTCGATCCCTTCTAGACCAGGCGACGAGTTGACCTCCATAACCATTGGTCCGTTGGCGGAGCGAAGTAAGTCAACCCCACAGAAGTTAAGCCCCATTACTTTGGCAGCGTTAAGAGCGGTCTCTCGCTCGGCTTTAGAGAGTTTCACGACCTCTGCAGAGCCTCCGCGATGGAGATTCGATCGAAATTCGCCCTCAGCGCCCTGACGCTTCATTGCGGCCACGACCTTTCCGCCAACCACTAAACAGCGGAGATCAGCGCCTCCGGCCTCCTTAATAAATTCTTGAACCAAAATATTCGCTTTTAAACCCATAAACGCTTCAATTACACTTTCAGCGGCCTTAGCCGTATCAGCTAGTACCACTCCGATACCTTGGGTGCCTTCAAGAAGCTTAATAACAACTGGTGCACCCCCTACGTTTTTGATCAAATCCTTGATGTTATCGGGCTTGCTGGCGAACCCCGTTCTGGGTAAACCAACGCCCTTGCGTGAAAGTAATTGGAGAGAACGTAGTTTATCCCTAGATCGGCTAATGGCTACAGATTCATTAATATTGTAGGTACCCATCATTTCAAACTGGCGGGCTACAGCGGTACCATAAAAAGTCACTGATGCGCCAATACGAGGAATGATAGCGTCGTACCGAGGGAGCTCCTCACCATGATATCGAACGGTTGGGCGACTACTCGTGATATCCATATAGCACTGAAGCGTATCAATGACATCTACCTCATGACCAGCTTGTTTCGCTGCCTCATAGAGTCGTCTCGTGGAATAAAGCTTTGGGTTACGCGATAAAATAGCAATTTTCATCAGGCGCCTCTTAATTGATTAAACTTCTAAAACTAGTAGACAGTGAAAAAAATGTGAACTTTTTCTCAGGGGAAATCACAAATCGACCGAAGAGAAAACAATGAATTAATCTTTGCTTACCTGAGTAAATAGCTTCCGAGTAACCGCTACGCGTCTTGAGGGAGGCGTTCAATTAGATTGCGGGCTGATTGACACGAAGACACGTTAAGTTGGTTGGATTAGTTCAACAAAAATCGATAGTGCGTGGGTGTATGGGTACCTAGTGTGGTGACGCCATAATACTTAATCTTGGTCTCTGAACGCGTTGCGCGTGGATTAATTCGGGTCGGAAACACTACCGAACTAACCAGCCCAGAGACCACTGCCACTAATTAACCCTGAACGTTCCATCGATTCAGTATAGAGAACAATCACTATGACAGCCTATTTGCAGACGAATAGCTACTTGAGAAACGACGCTGCTAAGTCAGCTTCGCCAACCATTGCAAGTAACGTTGATACATCCTGTTTGAACTCATAGAGAGACTGCTCGTTGTTTCTAACCAAAGTGATGTGGCCGACCTTTCTATTTGCTCTATCTGATTTACCATACGCATGCAGATTCGCGGCTGGCACTGCTGCTAATCGTTCCTGTTCCGGGATACTACCAATGAGATTAACCATTGCCACGTCCGTACTCACCGTTGTTGAGCCTAGGCGCTCATCGGCGATGGCCAATAGGTGGTTTTTGAACTGCGACGTTACCGCACCTTCGATGGTCCAGTGACCGGTATTATGGACTCTCGGTGCGAATTCATTAGCGAGAAGCTCGTTGCCTACCTGGAACAACTCAAGGGCTATCACTCCCACGTAGTTAAGCTCCTCCATCAGGCGCTTAACCATACTTTCAGCTGTCGCTTGCATCGGGTCGTTCTGCAGTGCAACGGAGAGCCTAAGAATCCCTTCACGATGACTGTTTTCACTAATTGGGTAGTAGGCAATTTCACCGCTCGGCGAACGAGCAGCAATCACGGAAATCTCGCGATCAAAGGGAACCATTGCTTCAAGGATACAAGGTACGCCACCCACACTTTCCCACGCTGCGGCAATATCGTCGAGAGAACGTATCACCGCCTGACCTTTCCCATCGTAGCCTTCTGAGCGGGTTTTCAAAATACAGGGACGAGCTAGTTCTTTAAAGGCGTTAACCACTTCCTCCGCTGAGGAAACTGCGCAAAAGTCAGCAGTGCCTACCTGCTGTGAATTGAACAAGGTTTTCTCTAGTAATCGATCGCTGGATACTGCCAACGCAGAGGATGAAGGATGAACAGGTACTTGAGCTTCGATATTCGCAACAGCCTCACCGGAGACATTCTCAAACTCGTAAGTCACCACATCGGCCCATTGCGCCAGCTTGTTCTGCGCGTTAACGTCCTCGTAGCTCGCGACAATTAAGTCTCCGTATGGGGCTGAGCAAGAGTTCGGATCGTCACTCAAAAAGCTGAACTCGTCATTAATTTCCCTACCCGCTATGGCCATCATTTGCGCAAGCTGACCAGCACCTAAAATTCCAAATTTCATAAATTAAGCTTCTCGTGGATCTGGGTTACTCAGGACGGTATCGGTCTGCGTCGCGCGGAATTCGTTCAGCGCGGCTTTAATTTCTGGGTACTTATTCCCTAAAATACTCGCTGCTAATAGACCAGCATTGGTAGAGCCCGCCTTGCCAATTGCTAACGTTGCTACGGGGATACCACCGGGCATCTGCACAATAGAAAGCAGCGAATCCATACCATTTAAGGCCTTCGACTGCACTGGAATCCCTAACACTGGTAGCGAAGTCTTCGCCGCGACCATGCCTGGCAAATGGGCAGCGCCGCCAGCACCCGCAATGATTACCTCTATACCCCGTGATTCAGCGTGTTCTGCATAGCTGAATAATTTGTCCGGAGTACGGTGTGCTGAGACGACTTCCACTTCATGAGGAATACCAAATTGCTCTAAGATTGCAACTCCGTGACTCATTGTTTCCCAATCCGACTTAGATCCCATAATGACACCAACCAATGGCGTGTTAGATGTACTCACAACAACTTCTCCATAAAAAGCAAAAAAACAACCGTTTTGACTCGAATACTAGCTGTAATCTCGATTGATCGTAGTCGAACGTATTGCGAAAAAGCGGCTTTGGCAAGGTGCCAATATAAGCATAATCCGTTAACTAGTTCCGTAAACGAAGGCACCGTCTTTATCTGAACGTAACAAAAAAGATCTTTCTGAAAAACCTACTCAGCGGCAACCTAACTAAATAGTAACAGTTACTGTTATGAGAAGAGATGGAGGCTGTAAAATTCACACTAATCAATAACTCATCGAGCTAGACGCTTGATATCCTAAACCCGTCAACCTCATCCTCTCCGATCCCGATCTTTCTAATGGATTACCGCAGAACCTAGCTTTAAACATTGAGCGGAACGAAAACATTCATTACGCTGTCTATACTTGCAGATAACTGAAACTGCGTCTGATTTAGGAGTACGCTGTGATTAAGAGTTCCCTCAAACCACTAGCTATTTGGCTAACCATCTCGAGCTTTAGCGTTGGTTCTGCTATCGCTTACCAACAAAACGATTTCGAATTCAGTGCCGTTGAGCAGGAAACTCTGCAGGACATTGCTGAGATGCTTGAGGCGGAACATTATTCACGACAGACCCTCAACGACGCCTATTCGGAACGTTGGTTTGAGTTATATCTCAAATCTCTCGATCCAAGCCGACTCTTTTTTATTCAGGGCGACATCGATGATTTCGAAAAGTATCGTCTTACCCTGGATGATCACACTTTATCGGGCTCGCTTGAGCCGCTTGAATATATTAATGAACGCTATAATCAACGTACCTTTGAGCGCTATGAATCAATCCAAGCGCTCCTCGGTGGCGGTGTCGATCAGTTCGATTTTAGTATCGATGAAGGTTTAGAGCGCGATCGGAGTGAGGCTGCGTGGCCAACGGATATGGCCGAGGCTGACGATCTTTGGCGCCGTTATCTCAAGAATGCCGCACTCAGTCTTAAACTTGCGGGAAAAGATCCGGAGGCAGCGACTGAAACGCTTCAAAAGCGTTACGACAATCAAGCTCGAAGACTATCACAGCTTAATGCAGGCGACGCCTTCGACCAGTACGCGAACGCGCTCACATTAGCCTACGATCCGCATTCTTCGTATCTTTCTCCCCGAGCATTAGAAAATTTTGAGATCTCGATGCGCCTGCAACTTGAAGGCATTGGAGCAGTACTTCAACAGGATGGCGAGTACACCAAAATAGTTTCCTTAGTAAACAATGGCCCAGCCGACAAAGAGGGGAATCTCTCTCCTGCCGATCGGATTATTGGCGTTGCTCAAGATGATGAACCTTTTGAGGATGTCATTGGATGGCGGCTCGATGATGTCGTGGATTTAGTTCGCGGAGATTCGGGTTCAACCGTTCGCCTCCAAGTCCTAAAACGCGGGACTGACGATATTTCAGGCGCAATTGACGTTGCCATTGTGCGCGAGGCCGTTCAACTGGAGGAATCCGCCGCATCGGGCGAAGTTCATGACGTATGGGATGGCGAGCGTATCCGTAAAGTGGGTGTTATTACCATTCCAAAATTCTATATGGATATGGAAGCCTATCGAAATCGCGATCCAAACTTTCGTTCCACAGCCAACGACGTCTTCGACATACTCCGTGATATGGAAGCGGAACGGGTTGAGGGGATTGTGATTGATTTGCGGAATAATGGCGGTGGAGCACTTTTAGAAGCTGATCGTCTCACCGATTTATTCATTGATCCCGGAGTTGTGGTACAAATTCGTTACGGCGATACGCGTGTATCACGCCAACACCGTGCCCGTCATCCCATGATTTATAGTGGTCCACTAGTAGTAATGACCAATCGTCTTTCAGCTTCTGCATCGGAAATCTTCGCTGGAGCCATTATGGATTACCAACGAGGTATCGTCGTAGGTACCCCGACCTTCGGAAAAGGAACAGTTCAGAGCATCGAATCGTTTGACGGCGGGGCACTCAAAGTGACTGAATCGATGTTCTACCGAGTGAATGGTCAAAGTACACAGTTTGATGGAGTGGTGCCACACATCGAGTTTCCGTTGCAGTACGATCCTAGCGACATTGGAGAGAGTGCTTATCCTTATGCGCTAGCGTGGGAGCCTATCCACGCCGTAGATCACAATGTTTGGATTGACACTGAACTTTACGCTCCGATGCTAGCCGCTCAGCATCGTGAACGGACAGCTGACGACGGTGATTTCAACTATCTTCGCGAACGCTATGACTGGATGCAAACGCAAGGACAACAAACCGAGATCACTTTAAACTATGAACAACGCCTCAAGGAAAAGGATGAGTTTGAAGCATCAGCATTAGCATTGGAGAACAATCGCCGTTCGCTTAAAGGCCAAGAACTGCTAACTTCGCTCGACGAGCTGAACAAAGAAGCTGATGACGCGACTGACAGCGATCTTGAAGTTGCTGAGGAGAGTGAAGAAAACTCTCCCCCCGACTTTATTCTCGACGAGTCCACGTATATCCTTGTTGACCTAATTAATCTAACACGTTCAGAGAACATTGGTCGTTGGGTTCAGCGCGACGACTAGTCGTCCTTTACATGGCCCCTGTTCTCTTCAGGGGTCAGCATGCGTTTCATCAGTTTTAATATCAATAGTGTCCGAGCTCGGCTTCATCAACTTGATGCCATTATAGATCGCCACAACCCCGATTTTATTGGCCTGCAGGAAACGAAGGTTGATGATCCTCAGTTCCCACTCGAAGCAATTGAAGCCATGGGCTATCACTGTATTTTTCATGGTCAAAAGTCGCACTACGGCGTAGCGCTACTGTCGAAACTTCCGCCGCTTACAGTCACCAAAGGTTTTCCATCCGATACAGATGAAGACCAAAAGCGCTTCGTTGGCGGCAGTTATGATGTCCAGGGGGAGATTTTCCACGTTTACAATGGCTACTACCCTCAGGGAGATAGTCTTAGTCACCCAACAAAGTTTCCTGCTAAGGAGAAGTTTTACACGGATCTCACTGCGCAAATGCAGGCGCATGATTTATCCAAGGAAGCGGTGATACTCATGGGCGACAACAACATCGCCCCTGCAGACATTGACATTGGCATTGGCTCCGATAACCAAAAGCGATGGCTGAGAACAGGCAAAGCGAGCTTTCAGCCTATTGAACGTGAATGGTTAGCAACATTAACAGGCCTAGGCTTTGTAGATAGTCATCGATTCCTTAAGCCGGATGCTACCGAGTTGAGTTGGTTTGACTATCGCAGCCGAGGTTTTGAGCGCGACCCTAGAACCGGTTTACGTATTGACCTGATACTAACGTCGAACTTTCTAACCGATAGCCTAAAGCAGTCTGGGATCGATTACGATATTAGAGCAATGGAAAAACCCTCTGATCATGCCCCATGTTGGCTTGAAGTCGAGCTATAATCTTCGCAGAAGTGACTAGACGAATATTTAGGGTAGTGACTAGCTAAAGTTTGCGACACTAAAGTCATCCTAGACATATAATCAAACGTCCACCAATTAACAAGAGAGTCCAATGACCGCCGACTATCAAGCTAAGAAGCAGTTTCTCGCGTCAATGATCAGCGTATATGGCCGTAAGCCGGCGTTGGAGATGTTAGAAGACAAATCTCTGTCGATTCATCGGCTGCATCTAGCCGATAGTAATAAGCCTCAGGGAATCATCAAAGATATCATTCGGGCGGCTGAGAGTCGTAACGTAGAAATTCTGTATCATGACCGCAAGGCGCTCTCACGTATTTCACGTAATATGAAACAGGACCAAGGTGTTGTGGTAGACGTACACAATGCCAAGATGAACCTATTGAGCGCTGAAACGCTTAAGAGTGAGTGCGAGGTTGGTCACTGGTTGCTTTTAGATAATGTCACTAACCCTCAGAACGTAGGTATGATTATTCGAAGCGCTGCGGCCGCTGGTATAAACGGGCTCATCATCCCTCGCCAAGCTAACGCTAGCCTTAATGCGCTGGTAGTAAAAAGTAGTGCTGGAACCCTATTCAAAGCCCCTATTTTGCTTTGCGATACCGTTATCGAGGCACTTGAGGTCATTCAGACTCGGGGACTTAATATCGCTGTGTTAGCGGGTGAAGCGGATGACAACGTATTTAATTACGCTGCCAAAGATAAGGTGGGCACTGTTTATGTAATGGGTAACGAGAGCGATGGAGTCTCCAAGGAAACCCGTCGTGCCGCTACTCATGCGTTATCCATCCCCATGAGTAACGAGGTAGAGTCATTGAATGTTGCGGTTGCTGCATCGCTCGTAGCGTACGCAACCCAAGTGCGTTAGTACGGTAGTATTCGCACAACTGAAGCACCTCGTGTTTCAGCAAGGCAAAGTAAACTAAAGAGTCGAGAACGAGTGGCCCTTTCGCTAGCGTAGGTTGCTTACGTTAACACGGCGTTTCAACTGTCTGAATGATCACTTCATTGTTAGTCACCCGAAACTTGAACTCTACGCCCTCTAAGCTCACTCCGTATACGCGCGAATCATCGCTGTGATAGGAAGGTCGAGGATCCTGCGCAAGTATTTGCTCTACTGCCACTTTGTCAATCAACACCAGTGAAGGCTTAATTGACTCAAAGCTATTGCTAGCCGCTTGGCTCCACGTTACTTGCAAGCGATCGGGCTGGTTATCGGCAAGAGCGTACTCGGCGTGATTTACCGAATCCACATACGGTGCATACGGTTTTATATCTAATATCGGCGTGCCGTTAACTAAATCCACACCCGAAACATGCAGCTCAGTCCGAGCCTTGTGTTCGACCCGATCTAGCCTAACTACTGACAAACCGAGGGGGTTCGGCCGATGTGTTGAGCGCGTCGCGAAGACCCCTACCCGTTCGTTACCGCCCAAACGTGGTGGCCGAACAGTAGGCTTACTAGAAGCACCAACGAGATGGAAGACGAAACTAAGCCAAATATGTGAGCAGCGCTCCAGCCCTAACACGTAATTCGGATCGGAATAGCCTTCATCGAGGACAATCACCCCGCGTGTTGAGGGCGCTAAACTAGGTTGGCGAGGCACTGCAAACTTGCTATCAAACGGGGTGCGAATGACGCCGATCTGAGTAAAGCTGAAATCCCTAGAGGTCGTCACGGCGAGAGGTCCACCAACGCAACAACAACGCGGCAACGCTTCCTAGCGCAATAACGAAAAGAAAGAATGGCGAGACTTCCTTAAAGAGCGCAAACATTTCGCCATAGCTAACGTGAAAGGCTCGGTGAACACCCCAAAGCATCACCGCCATGGCAATGATTCCCAGTACCGGGGTTTTGAATTTACGAAATATTTTCTTCATTTAATAACTCGTCTCATGTAGCCACTCACATTTCACCGACATTGCATTGCTGCCGGGGCGATGGTGGTCTCCGTCAGGGGTCCATACAAAACTATGAGTGCCTCGTAATTCAGTTTCGAGATGGACGGTTGCCGACACCCAATACATCTTCGTTAATAGTGCTTCAAACTGTTTAATCCACTCATCCCATTCATATTCAATGGCACCATACGATGAACCGAAATGCATAACTTCGGTAATAAAATCGCCACGTGGCTGAGTATGCTCTGGTACCGAAAACATTTCACGGTTAAGAAACTGCCAGGCTTCATTGGCGGGTAAATGCGCCAACGCAATACGGTTCTGTCGGCGTCGTTCAACGTCCAGCGCCGGACTCGTATCTGTTATGCAGCCGTATACAATCGATTCTTGCATTACTCTGTTACCTCTGAGTCCAATGTGGCGAATAGTTGAATTAAGTCTTCTTCGGTAAACACCTCAACACCCAACTGCTCTGCTTTCGCTAGCTTTGATCCTGCACCAGGACCCGCATACACGCGTGAGGTTTTCGCCGATACCGAGCCTGCCACCTTCGCACCAAACGTCTGTAATCGCTGTTTTGCTTCGTTGCGATTCATCGAGGAGAAACTCCCTGTTAAGACAATGGTCAATCCCGCTAGCGCGTTAGGATTACCGGACGAAGCGGTCTCCA
Organism: uncultured Umboniibacter sp.; assembly: GCF_947497555.1. Taxonomy (NCBI): domain Bacteria; kingdom Pseudomonadati; phylum Pseudomonadota; class Gammaproteobacteria; order Cellvibrionales; family Cellvibrionaceae; genus Umboniibacter; species uncultured Umboniibacter sp. Next base: position 8,046 of record NZ_CANMGY010000005.1, on the reverse strand, counting down.
CTTTCGGCTTTACTCCCACTGCGAATAGTTTATCGATGGTCGCTCGATGTTTAGGTTCAGCGAAGTAGGTCAAAATATGTCCTGCGACGATAGGCCCTACATCATCAATAGACTCTAAGGTTTCCCGAGATGCATCAGCCAAGCGGTAAAGATCACCAAAGTACCGCGAAAGTTCTAAAGCCGTAGCCTCACCCACTTCACGAATACCGAGTGCATAGATCAACCGCGCTAACGTGACCGACTTACTGGCCTCAATCGCCGAAAGTAACTTGGTCGCACTCTTCTCTCCAAATCGTTCGAGGTTCACTAGCTGATCGAAGGTAAGCGTGAAGACGTCAGGAAAATCAGTGAGCACTTCATTGGTGACGAGTTGATCGATAAGCTTGTCACCGAAGCCATCAATATCAAAGGCCTTACGGGAGGCGAAGTGAATTAAGCTTGCTTTACGCTGGGCCGAACAAACAACGCCACCGGTACAACGGGCCACCGCAAAGTTATCGTCTCGCTCTACCAGCGATTCACACACAGGACAGCACGTCGGTAGCGCCGGTTTTTCCCCTCTCACTGTGTCTTCAGGAGCCAACGCAGCCGCAATCTGAGGAATCACATCGCCTGCTCGACGAATCACAACTCTGTCGCCAATATGGAGTCCTAAACGTTCGATCTCATCCATATTATGTAAGGTCGCATTGGAAACGGTTACTCCACCGACAAAAACGGGCTCCAAACGAGCTACCGGGGTAATGGCACCGGTTCGCCCCACCTGAAACTCAACATCGATTACCGTTGTGAAAGCTTCTTGAGCTGGAAATTTACGCGCGACTGCCCACCGTGGCGCTCTCGCTACAAAGCCAATTTGCTGCTGCAGTGTTAAATCGTTGACCTTATAAACAATACCGTCGATATCATAGCCGAGGGAGGCGCGATCACGATCCGCTTGCTCGTAATACTCGATAGCCTCATTCAGTGAGGTACAGACCCTTGTAGTGGCATTAACCGTTAGACCCGCAGCACTAATATATTGAAGTTGCTCAAAATGGCTATTAAAGGCCTTACCCTCTGATAGATCGCCAACACTATAGGCATAAAAGGCTAATGGCCTTGCCGAGGTAATGACTGGATCGAGCTGACGCAGGCTCCCTGCGGCGGCGTTTCGAGGATTCACAAACGGCTTAGTATTGTTTGCTACCGCATGTTCGTTAAATTCCTTAAATCCGGCGTGGGGCATAATCACCTCGCCACGAATCTCAAGTCGAGCCGGTGGATTAGTCAACGCTAGCTTAAGCGGGATATTACGAATGGTTCGAACATTACTGGTAATATTCTCGCCCGTCGTTCCATCTCCACGGGTTGCGCCCTGTACTAATATTCCGTGCTCATAGACAAGACTTAGCGCCACTCCATCCAATTTGTACTCACAGCATAACTCAAGATCTTGCCCACCGATCGCCGCCGTGCAGCGACGGTAGAAGTCAGCTAAATCGTCATCCGAAAATGCATTATTGAGGCTGAGCATGGGTTTAAGGTGCGTTACCGACTGAAAGCCATCGAGAGGCTTATCACCGACCCGCTGAGAAGGCGAATTTTGCTCTACCCATTCTGGAAAAGTGTCTTCTAGTTCAACAAGTTCTTGATACAGCTGATCATACTCTTGGTCAGATACAAGCGGTGTATCATGAGTGTAATAGGCTACAGAGAGCGTATTGAGCCGATCAACCAGGGATTTATAATACGTTTGTTTGGTCATTCGGCGGTGCTTTCTCGCTGCTTGCGCATCTGCGTCCGAGTAAATTCGTGAAGCCGGTTTTCATAATGAGTCAGCGTCTGCTGAGTGAATACCGAGAGGTCGGAATCGAACACCTCGCCATCGAGCGCTGTAGACGTTGATCTTGCTGCATCGACCATTGTACGAAGTGCTATGTGAGGATTCTGTTTCGGCAGCGACATGAAAAAAATCAGTCCTGTCGTTGAAAACTCACTTAGCGCTTCGATATCAAAGTAACCCGGCTCAACCATATTAGCTACCGAGAAACTGACTTCGTTTTTAAGTTTGTCATCGAAGTGTGCATGGAAAATTTTCTTACTACCGTAGTTAACACCACTACGAAGTAGTGCTTCAACTACTTCATGACCACCGAACTGAGTCCCTTTTCGAGCTCGGACAAAAATTGTAAGCACTTCGTCGCCGGGTTCAAGGTTGTGACCTGGCTCTTGAGAAACCAGCGGCGCGGGCGCTGGCTCCTCAACCGACTCGGTAAGTGTTGGCACTTCATTCAGATCAAAATCTTCATTTCCGGATGCAACGTGAGTAGTTGCTGCTTCCTTAACTTCGGGGAAGTCAAATTCCACCTGGTTAGGTGTCACTCCGAAGCTGGGCTCTCTCTTAGTGGTTTCATCATAGATAGGATCTACTGACTCATCAGCCGAAACTTCAGTGTCCCCCTCCGCATAAGCATCTATCGTTTCGCCATTGCGATTTACAACACGGGCGCCACCTCTGGGAAGCTCATGCGAGAGTTCTTCGAGGACATCTTTATCAAGGCCATCTTTCAAATTCAAATTCATTCTAATTTCAGAGCGCCTAGCTCGAATTGAACGACGTAAGCCATCGAGTGCTAAAACCAGCAGAATGAGCACGCCTACTAAGATTGAAATATTTTGAAGGTTAAGTTCCATGTTATATCTCGGTTATGCCTCGGCTAATGCCACGGCCTCATCAACATCCACAGAAACTAGGCGAGAAACGCCTGGTTCATGCATCGTGACACCCTGCAACTGTTTCGCCATTTCCATAGCAATCTTGTTGTGGGTTATATAAATAAATTGTACGTTTTCACTCATTTCTTCAACCAACCTTGCATAGCGTCCGACGTTAGCATCATCTAGCGGAGCATCAACCTCGTCTAGCATACAGAACGGCGCTGGATTTAGTTGGAAAATCGAGAACACCAGTGCAATGGCTGTCATCGCCTTTTCTCCACCGGAAAGCAAATGAATGGTACTGTTCTTTTTACCTGGTGGCCTGGCCATAATGGAGACACCGGTATCTAAAAGGTCTTCGCCCGTTAATTCAAGCCATGCCGCGCCGCCTCCAAAAACCTTAGGGAAGAGCGTTTGCAGACCAGCGTTCACTGTATCAAATGTCGCTTTAAAACGAGCACGTGTTTCTTTGTCAATCTTATGAATGGCCGCCTCGAGCGCCTCTAAGGCTTCATTGAGATCGGCATCATGAGCGTCGAGGTAGTCTTTACGCTCTTTCTCCTGTTCATACTCATCGATAGCCGCTAGGTTTATGGCTCCTAAACGCTTAATTCGCTGTTCAAAACGAATTAATTCGGCTTCCCAAGCCTTGACGTCAATCTCTTCGGGTAAGCTATCTAATACCGCTTTCAGGTTAATTTCATGTTCGCGTAACTGCTCAGCTAAACCGCCTAGTTTGACGTAAACAGTTTGTCGCTCAAGTCGCTGATGTTCTAGTCGTTCGCGAAGCTTTTCAACCATCCGTTCTACGTCGCCACGAGACGATTCTAAACTGCGAAGCTCATGAGCAACTTCATCAGCCCGTTGCTTTGCGGCAACGAGATCAGACTCCATGGCCATACGCTGCTCGGCAAGCTCTTCAATCTGCAGCGGCAGTTCAATATTTTCCTCCGCGATGAGCGAGAGCTCTTCTCTCAATTCCGCTTCGCGTTCATGACGTGATTCAATCTGTTCATCGACTCGGGCAAGCGCTGCTTGAGCCGAATCGATGGTCAAACTATGACGTTGGACATCCATTATCAGCTGTTGTTGAGTAGCCTGAGCCTCACGTTGCTGGTTTAACAATAACTGCAATTTCCCTTCAGAAGATTCGAGTGTTCGTGTTAACGTCAATTGAGGGTCATCCTGAGATTCTTCCATCAACATTTCTAACTGCATGGACAGCTCTTCACGGAGTTCAGCGGCTAGCAGCTCACTTTCTTCGAGTTCAGCCTCGTTACGTTGAAGTGACAGTTTTTGGTTATTGAGCTGTGAATAGGTAGCTTCAGAGGCGCGGAAATCCGCTTCGACCTGCGCTGTGAGATTCTGTTGCGCAATGAGTGCCTGGCGCTGTGTTTGCAGCGAAGCCTCTAGCCCGTTAAGTTCCGCTGTGAGGCTCTGCAGATTACTGGAGCTAGCCTCAAGTAACTCTGAATTCTCACGAAGTTCATCACTAATTAATCTTTGCTCTTCCAACAGCACCAGCGGATCAATGGCGGTTTGCTCTCCCAACATAGTTTGGGTGTTACGACTCAACCATTCACCAGTTTTACAAATAACACTTTGTCCAGGCGCCAACGAGCGGCGCATTGTCTGAGCCTGAGCTAAATCCTCAGCCACCAAAATATTATTGAGAAAATCAGGCACCTGCCCTGCTTCAACTAACGACGCTAAGCTTCCAGTCATTGGGCTAAGTGATGAACTAACGACCAATAAATTTGGCGCGACAACATCGTGCCCGTGATCTCCGCTGCTAATTCGCGCGTCCAGCCAAGCGCCAAGTACCCAAGAGAACACAGTTTGCCAGGCTTCGGGGACTTTAAGCTGACTCATCAAGGTCGGCGAATCGTCGAGATTGTATTTAGCGATCACTGACGCCAAATCCGCAGTTTCACGCTCCGCAAGGAGTAGCCCAATGGCCTCTAGTCGCGACTCGAGTTTCACACTGGTATGACTTAGTTCACTCTGCTCCGTTTTGGCTTTGTTGAGCTCTGCTCTAAATTGATCACGAAGGAGCTGTGTATCCGCAACTTTCTTGGACATCTCGGCTAATTCTGAACTTGATGCGTCGCGTTGCTCAGCAAATAGCGTAAGGTCACTGCTCTTTAACCCGAGCTCTACTTTTTCCAGCTCAAGTTTCAGCGACTGCTTGCGCTGAGCAATTTGCTGCAGCGTTGTATCTTGCTGGTTAATCTGCTGCTGGACGTTGGCCTTGCGCTGTTCGAATGTCGCAAGGTCTCGTTTACACTGCTGTAACGCCTCGAAGGCCTGCTCACGAACTGCGCGCTCTTCATCAACAAGGCGCTGCTGCTCAGATAAGGATTCGTCAAGTATCATCAAATCCGGTTCTAGAAGCGCTAACGAGCTTTGAGCCTCAGATAACTGCTGGTGATCACCTTCGCGTTGGAGGTCGATAGCACTTCGTGCTGCCGAGGACTGTTGTAACTCCTGCTGCAACTTACTGGACTTATCCTCGCTAAACTTGGCACTTTGCTCGAGTTGAGCCATCTTTGACCCCAACTGAAAATAAGCCTGCTGAACAGTCTGATAGCTTTGCTGCAAAGATTCACTTTGGTTACGAAGTAAATCAATTTTGCTCTCCGCACCCATTTTATTGGCGCGAACGTCTTCGATCTCTTTATCGAGTTCTGTTATTCGTGCATCATACTCGACCAATTTCTGATCAAACTCGTTCCACTGAACTGCGATCACCATGGCTTTTAGCTCACGCTCTTCAGCACGAAGCTTCCGATACCTTTGGGCTTCCGATGCTTGTCGAGCAAGACGTTCTAACTGCCTACCGAGTTCGTCCCGCAGATCCGTTAGACGTTCGAGGTTCTCGCGAGTTCGTTTAATTCGATTCTCGGTATCTCGGCGCCGATCCTTGTACTTCGATATCCCCGCCGCCTCTTCGATAAACACACGCAGCTCGTCGGGCTTCGATTCAATCAACCGAGATATCATTCCCTGTTCGATGATTGCATAGCTTCGCGGGCCAAGCCCGGTACCAAGGAAAATATCAGTGATATCACGTCGGCGGCACTTAGTACCATTGATGTAGTAGGTGTTTTGACTTTCGCGGGTGACTTTGCGCTTAACGGACACTTCGGAAAATTGATTCCATTCACCTTGAATCGAGTGATCGGAATTGTCGAAAACTAACTCGATGGAAGCCTGACCGACAGGTTTACGCCCACTTGAACCGTTGAAGATGACGTCGGTCATCGATTCACCGCGGAGGTTCTTAGCAGACGACTCGCCCATTACCCATCTGACTGCGTCAATGACATTTGACTTGCCACAGCCATTCGGTCCCACTACAGCACTCAGATTCGAAGGAAAATGAACGGTAGTCGGATCAACGAAAGACTTAAAGCCTGCCAACTTGATCGATTTAAGACGCATGCGGCGGAACCAGCTCCTTGCAAACAGTGGGCGCCTAAAGCGCTCCAATTATTATTAGCTTAACTTCTAATTTATTCGACTTGGCGGTCAATGACAACATCTAGTGCTTCAATCTCACTATCTACACTAAATGTAGCACTCTCCCAATCACCTTGCTGTTTCCCTGCCTGGCCGGTCTGACTGAGTACGGCATAGACAATGAATTGATCGAAATTCGCAATATTGTGGCCACTAATCATCTCATCTTGAGCACTGAGAACCACCTCTGTAGGAAGCGATGCTGCCGAGATACGCTTTACCGCTAGCGGAGCGCCCTGGCTGGTAGGACGAGCAACGATGAAGACCACCGCTGCTGGTGACGCGACAATTTCCTCGGCACCTTTAATGGCAACCTTAACTGACCGAGCTGATGTATCGATTCCCAGTTCGGTCGTAACTTGATTAACAGCTTCGACGATCATCGGACGGCTTGGACTATCTACCGGCAATACCCGTAATAATCTCTGCCAATAGTTCAGGGCAAGTTCAGGTTGCTGATTCTGATAGTTATGGACTGCTAACAGCGCTAAAACCGGGCGACTTTCAGAATCAAGTTCTAAAGCACGGTCCAAGCGAGCCTGAATAGTTGGCGTCATAATACCCCGATTAGCAAAGTAACTAACCTGAGCGTATTCTGCCGCGACCTGCGGGTCATTTGGCGATAACGCAGTCATTTGAGCAAAGCGAGCCTCAGCAGCTTGATATCGCCCTGCTTGTTTATCGAGCGTTGCCGCTAAGAATAATAGTCGTTCGTGCTCGGGTGAAGACTCCAACGCGTTGTTAACGCGTGCGCTCAGCTCAGTGGTAATTGCCGCGGCATCTGCCCCCGTATTCACAGCCTCCGTCCATTCTACTGCTAGCGAGTCGATCTCAACGAGGTGCTGACTACCGGAAGATTGATAACCAAGCACCCCAATCAACGGCACTAAGATCACCGCGAAGGCCAGTAGCATTCCCGACAGACCGCTATTCCTCACTCTATCTCGATTAGCAAGCTGCCATACCACGACACCGCAAACCAACAACGTGGCGAGTACCACTAAGGCCAAAGACATCATATCGAGGTACCTTCATCATCTGTTAAATCATTGCTGTTGCGACGAACAACCACCACCGCAGTGGCAACCACCAGAAAAAGAAGGACAAAAGGCCCTAGCCACAACACATAGTTCACACCGGTCATCTCTGGGCTATATAAGACAAACTCTCCATAACGGGCAACTAAATAGTCTTTAATCTCAATATCCGACTTATCGGCCATCAGCATTTCATAGACTATGTCCTTCATATCCTCAGCAATCGGTGCATCGGAATCTGAGATAGCTTGATTTTGACACTTAGGGCAACGCAACTCGGCGGTGAGAGATTCAAAGCGAATACGATCTAAATCATTGCGAAACTCATAGAGATCAATTGATCCATATACAGCGGAAGTAATTAGCAAGGAGAGAACGGCAAGTAGTTTTTTCATATTAGGTTCCGTTAGAACTTTCGCATCGAATAGTTGAATGTGACGGCACTGCGATTCTATAACACGAATGATACCATTAGCCCTAGCCTATAGGTACACTTAGCGCGGGTTTTTTACGGTAAGTGCATAGTCATTAAAAATCGTTAGTTTATTGATTTATTTAGTTTTTTTAACTTTATAGTTGACAACTTTCCCCGTCTACGTAAAATGCGCGGCGTGCTCGGGTGATTAGCTCAGCTGGGAGAGCGGCGCCCTTACAAGGCGTAGGTCACAGGTTCGATCCCTGTATCACCCACCAGTTTCAAAAGTTTAAAATGCGGACCGGTAGTTCAGTTGGTTAGAATACCGGCCTGTCACGCCGGGGGTCGCGGGTTCGAGTCCCGTCCGGTCCG